>JAYFQB010000117.1:0-3599 GCA_034927385.1 Anaerolineaceae bacterium
AAAGCTGGCGATGGCGGCTTCGACCGCATCATCGTTGATGTCATGATGCGTAACCATTCGGAATTCGCCTGGACCCGAGTCCATCAATAGCACGCCTTCTTGTTTCATCGCCTGCAAAAACTCGTCCGTTGAACGCGCGAGGCTTTCATCCAGCCGAAAGAAAACCATGTTGGTTTGAGGAGAATTCTTGGTTAGATGGACCCCTGGAATGCCCCGCAGTCCTTCTCCCAGAGCAGCCGCGCGCTGGTGATCCTCAGCGAGCCGTTCTACCATCTCATCCAACGCGACAATCCCCGCAGCGGCGAGGATGCCCGCCTGGCGCATGCCGCCGCCGAGCAGTTTCCGCAATCGCCGCGCTTTGCTGATGAAATCCGCGCTGCCGCACAGCACCGAACCAACCGGTGCGCACAGCCCTTTGCTCAAGCAGAATGTGACTGAATCGACTGGCGCCGCGAGCTGGCTCGCGGGTATACCCAACGCCACAGCAGCGTTGAAAATTCTCGCGCCATCCAGATGCAACTTCAAGCCGTTCAGACGGGCGAAATCAGCTACTTTCTGGGTGTACTCAAGCGTGAGCGGGATGCCGCCGCAGGCATTTTGGGTGTTTTCAAGGATAACAAGCCGCGAAATCGGCTCGTGGGGGTCGTTGGGGTATCGGAGCGCGTTTTCCAGGTCATTCAGAGCCATAGTTCCGTCCGCCTGGTTTGGCACAGTATGGATCACCACACTTCCCACAACCGAAACACCACCCGCCTCGTGCAAAAAAGTATGCCCTTGGGTTCCCATTATCGCTTCTTCGCCGCGTGTGCAGTGCGCGAGAACAGCCACCAGGTTTCCCATCGTGCCAGAGGTAACGAATAAGCCGCTCTCCTTGCCGAGCAATCTGGCTGCTTTTTCTTCCAGCGCGTTGACGGTTGGATCTTCGCCGTAAACATCATCCCCCACAACGGCGTTCGCCATCGCCTGCCGCATTCTTTCGGTTGGTTGGGTGGTGGTATCGGAACGAAAATCAAAGATTTGCATGGTTACTCCTTATCAAGCAAGGCTAATAGTTCCTTGAGATCTGCCGCCAGTGGCGCGGTGAACACACTTGGCTGCTCCTCGCCAGGTAGTTTGATGGACAGATTATGCGCGTGAAGGAAAAACCTTGGGATATCAAGCGTTTTTTTCCGACGTCCATAGATTCTGTCACCAGTGACCGGGCAGCCGATAAAAGCCAGGTGTACACGGATTTGGTGTGTTCTGCCCGTGAGGGGCTTCACCTCGAGCAGGGTGTGGTTGCTGAATTTCTCAAGCGTGTGATATTCTGTGACAGCGTTTTTGCCCTTATCTCCATATACGACAGCCATCCGTTGTCGGTTTTTTTCATCCCGCCCAATTGCGGTTTCGATCCTGCCGCTCGGTGTCGGCGGCTCGCCGTCAACCAGCGCGAGGTAGGTTTTCTCTGTCTTACGCGACTTAAATTGCTTCACAAGCCATGTGTAAGCCTTCTCGTTGCGTGCCAGGATCAACACACCCGAAGTGTCTTTATCCAGACTGTGAACAATGCCGGGTCTTTCAACCTCCCCAACCCGCGCGATTTCAGGCCAACGGTGCAGGATTGCGTTGACCAGGGTGTCCCGGTCATTGCCCGCCCCGGGGTGGACCACCATCCCGGCTGGTTTGTTCACGACAATGACGTTTTCGTCAACGTAAATCACGTCCACATCAATCGGCTGATGCAGCAGTTGGTTCTCTTCCTGGGCAGCCAGAGAATAATGGACGGTACTACCCGGCTCGAGTTTGAATGCCGGTTTCTGTTGACATTCGCCATTAACCAAAACGCCGCCTTCAGCGATCAATTGCTGGAACTGCACGCGCGAAACTTCAGGCTCAGATTGCGCGAGGAACTTGTCGAGCCGGATTGAGGTTTCCCCTTGATAGCGCAGCTCTTTAGACATCCTGACCTGTTGGCTCTTTCGGCTCCGATTTTGAGCCTTTTTTTTCTTTGATGAGCATATCCAGCAGCATTAAACCAACCCCAACCGTCACACCGGAATCAGCAATGTTAAAAATCGGAAACCTGCCCACGGCGATAAAGTCGGTTACAAAACCCAGCGTGAACTGGTCAATCAGGTTACCGACGGCTCCGCCAAGCATCAGGCTCAAGGAGACCTTCATCAATGTGTCTTTGATTTCAGCTTTCTGATAGAAGACAACGATGAAAAGCGCGATTAGCACCCTGATGACAGTCAGAATTGGACCAGCGTTTTGGAAGGTTCCAAATGCCGCGCCTCGGTTTTGCCAGTACAGGAAACGGAAAAACTCACCAATCGCGGGGATTGGAGCCCAGGCTTCGCCTAAAGCCAGGTTTTGCCTGACAAGGGCTTTTGTGATCTGATCCACCACAATAACGGCGGTTGCAACCAGGAAAAGTAAACTGTTCCGCTTCAACACATTTTTCATGCGGCAGCCCCTCGCATAACCTGAAGCGCAAACCGCAGGTCTTCACCGTCAAAGCTATCGCTTGCCTGATCCAGCCCATGAGGCAGTGGTTCATCCAAAACAGCCACCGCAAGCGTTTCCGAAGCGATATAAGCTTTATTTTGCTTGATCGCCTCGCTTAAGGCTGGTGTAGCCTGGAAATAGATCGTGATCCTGTCTGCGATTTCCAACCCGAGGCTCTTGCGCTGGTCCTGCACGCGCCGCACGAACTCACGGGAGAGTCCCTCATAAAAGAGATCCTGGCTTATGGTCGTGACCAGTGCCGCCAGGTATGGTCCCTCGGTTGCCACGGAATAGCCTTCTTTGGCTGCCGCGTGAACTTCGACCTCCTCCGGCAAAACTCCATAGTATTTGTCCTCGACTTTTATCGTCAGGCTCAACCCCGCCAAAAGCCTTTCGGCGCTTTCTTTGGCAGGAAGTTCCAGAATTGCCTGGCGTACCTTGGGCGAGAGTCCCTTATATTTCTGACCCAGCTGCTTTGGCAGCGGGTTCAGGCTGTATTCAACAGCTTCCTCACTGCCGCCCAGCGCCCTGACCTTCTTTACGTTCAGTTCATCCTCAAGGATATCCTGGAATTGGGTAATTACGTCCATCTCGTCGGCGCTGCCGACCGCAAAAGCGACCTCCGAGAGAGGCTGGCGAACCTTCACGTTCGACTTGTTACGCGCGGCATGCCCCAGCGACGCCAGCTTCATCACAACAGCCATCTGTCGGTTGAGGGGTTCATCAATCATGCTCAGGTCAGCCTTTGGCCACTCGGCGAGGTGCACAGAAAGCGGGGCTTTCTCATCAAATGAACGTGCCAGGTTTTGGTAAAGCGTCTCAGCCATGAAGGGCATTGAGGGCGCGAGCAGTTTACTGACCGTAATCAGAGCCCGATAGAGCGTTTCGTAAGCGGCAGCCTTATCCGCGTCCGACTCGCTTTTCCAAAATCGCCTTCTTGAACGGCGCAGATACCAGTTGGAAAGGTCGTCCACAAAACCTTCGATCGGTCGGGTTGCTCCAACAACGTCATAGGTTTCATACGCTTCGGTCACATCCCGCACGAGGGTTTCCAATGACGAAAGCAGCCAACGGTCCAGGTCGGAAAATTGCGGAATGATCGAGGAATCAGG
>JAYFQB010000143.1:0-2204 GCA_034927385.1 Anaerolineaceae bacterium
GGCGATGCTGCAAGCTGTGGCTGCCAACCCACCGAAGGAACCGCTGGTGGTATTGGACCTGCTGGCTACCTTTCTCGATGAAGACGTCGAACTTAAGGACGCGGAGCGCCTGATGGACCACAGCCTTGGTTTGCTGGCGCGGCTTAGCGTTTCGGCGCCTGTGGTCATCAGTGTGCGCCCAATCCCCCTGATTGCGCATCAGCGTGCCGCTTTGCTTGAGCAGCTCAAGAACAACGTGGACGTCTGCTGGGAGGAGCCGCTCGCGCTGCAAACCGCGCAAGAGGCGCAGATGCCGCTTTTCGGATGAGGTTATTATGGGACGCACTATCGCTTCAATCACTCAAACCTGGCAGGAAGAAGAAGCCGCGCTTAATCGCTTCAAACGCGCCCTACGCAAGGACGATCAGGTGCTTTTGGATGAACTTCTGGTTATGTCGCGGCTGCATCTGGCTGAAGCTTCCTATGCCTCCAACCTTTACCCGCTGGATATGTATCTGATCGCCATCCTGCTGGAGCTCTACAAACAACTCAAAGCCATGCAGAGGGAGCAGCCCAACACAGATCCTTTTAGAGCCGAACACCTCGAGGAGGAAAAGGAGAATGAATTCATTCAACTGCTAAACGCTACCGTCTCTGCTTTGTTTGACGCCCCACAAAAAGAAACCGGTGCGGGTCTGGTGGAAATTCCGCCGGAAGTACAGCCGGAACCCGCCAACGCCCCGAACTATGCCGACTTTGAGGAGGCACCCTGATGACCTTTCGCGGTTGGCTGCTGGACCTCTATCTCAACCGGGAGGAAGGGCTGACACTCTGGTTCATCGGGGAGGATGACACCCGTGTCTGTTTCAGGCAGGCTTTCCCGGTTACATTTTATGCTGCCGGTCCCAACGAAAAGCTGCGCGCGCTCTGGAAGCGTGTGAGCGGAAAAGCAGGCGTGCTGGGGCTCAGCCGTACCCAAAAGCAGGATGTGTTCGCGGCGGATCCGGTTGATGTGATGCGGATTGATATAGACTCACCCGCCAACCAGGCGGCTCTTTTCCGCGATATCGAAGCGGAATTCCCCGATCTAACTTACTATGACGCGGATGTCACCATTGGCACGCGCTACATGGCTCGCCACGGCGTCTTCCCGTTGGCATTGTGTGAGCTTGAAGCGGATGAAAACCAGATTATCCAATCCATCCGCCCGCTCAACACCCGCTGGGACCTGATCCCCGACCTTCCGCCACTGCGAATCCTGGAGCTCAAGCCGGATTGCGACCCAAGCCGCGGGGAGGTACAGGCGCTGTTCATGCACACCGACCGTTTCGCGCGGCAGATTCCGCTTGACCCCGCCGGCAATTACCTGCGGCTGCTCAATGAGGCATTGGCGGCTTATGACCCGGATATCTTTGCCACAGATTGGGGCGACAGCTGGATGATCCCTTTTCTGAACGCGCAATCGGAAGAGAAAGGCATCCCCTTGCAGCTCAACCGGGACTCAACCCGCCCGGTACGTTGGCAGAAAGAAACAACCTACTTCTCCTACGGGCATATCATCTACCGCCCAGAAGAAGCACATCTTTTCGGTCGCTGCCATGTGGACCGCAAGTCCTCAATGATGTGGTCCGACTACAGCCTGGCTGGCACACTGGAGATGGCTCGCGTCACCACGCTGCCAATCGAGAAAGCGGCTCGCGTTTCGCCTGGGCAGGGCATTTCCGCCATGCAGGTTATCACCGCGCTGGAGAAGGACGTGTTGGTGCCCTACCAAAAACGTCAGGTGGAGGAGTTTAAAAGCGGCATGCAGTTGATCCAATCGGATCGCGGCGGTATGGTCTATCAGCCTAAGGTAGGGTTGCATATGGACGTGGCACAGGTGGATTTCGTCTCGATGTACCCTGCGGTAATCATCAAAGGAAACATATCGCCGGAAGTGCCACTGCCAAACGTACTCGAGCCCGCCAGGGAGGAGCTGGGAGTGGTGCCGCTGACGCTCAAACCCCTCTACCAAAAACGTGTCGCGATAAAGAATAAAGTTCGCCAATACCCACCGGACCATCCGATGGTTGCAGTCCTGAAAGAACGCGCCAACGCGTTGAAATGGCTGCTGGTGGTTTGTTTTGGTTTTCTGGGGTATAAAAACGCGCGTTATGGGCGTATAGAAGCGCACGAAGCCGTTACCAAAGGCGGTCGCGAGGTGCTGCTCCGCGCCAAGGAAGTGG
>JAYFQB010000136.1:0-11059 GCA_034927385.1 Anaerolineaceae bacterium
GGATTATGCTTGAAGCCTATGGTATCGCGAGTGTCCCTGGCGATCTGGCGGGCGGCGTTGAGGAAGCGGTTGAGATTGCCGAAAAGGCTGGATATCCCGTTGTGTTAAAAATCGTTTCTGAGGACATCCTGCATAAGTCCGATTCCGGCGGAATCGCTTTGAACATCAATAATTCAGACGCACTGCGCGTAGAATACAGAGAGCTCATGGAGCGAATTGCAAAAAATGAACCAAACGCGCGAATTCGCGGCGTGATGGTGGAGCAGATGGCGCCAAAGGGAGTTGAGGTTATCGTTGGGATGAGGCGGGACCCAACCTTTGGTCCGATGATGATGTTCGGTCTGGGCGGCACGATGGTTGAGCTTCTAAAGGATATCAGCTTTAAGGTCGCTCCGCTGACATCTGAAGATATTGATGAGATGATAGACAGCACGCTGGCTGGCAAGCTGTTGAAGGGATATCGAGGTTCGCCAAAGGCAGACATTGAAGCGGTAAAGCAGGTGATTGCCAGCTTAAGCCAACTGAGCATGGACACCCCAGCCATCAGCGAGATTGAAATAAATCCATTGATCGTTTATCCGGAGGGTCAGGGCGCAATCTCGCTTGACAGCCGGGCGATCCTGGCGAAATAGGCACAAAACGTTTTTATCATCCCGGCGAGATCACTTGCCGGGATGATTGTTTTTCAGAGCAAGGCTGGAGGGACGAATGATTCAAGCTAACGAATTCAACGGAAAAGTTGTTCTTGTCACAGGAGCAAGTCAGGGGATTGGGCTGGAAATTGCCCGTCAGTTTTCAGAATTGGGCGCCTGTGTAATCATGGTTGGCAGGCACTCAGAAAAACTCGATATTGCCAAAAATTCAATCAACAATAATTTTAAAATTTTTACCTATGCATGTGATCTCTCCAACGAATCCGAGATTGAGGGTTTGTTTACATTTATTCGCAATAAGTTCCAGATACTGGATTTCCTGGTCAATAACGTTGGCGCATATTCGGAGAAAACAGCCTGGAATGAGATTGATTATGATCTTTGGCTCAAAACGTTTGAGACCAACGTCCTGAGCGCCTATTTTTGCATGGTGAGAGCGGCTGACATAATGGCTGCTAATCAGACCGGTGGGGCAATCGTCAATATCGGTTCTTCCGCCGCCTTGCATCTAAAAAAGGGAAGGCTGCATTATTCTGTCACAAAATCTTCGCTTCACACGCTTTCCCGCGTTGCGGCGATGGAGCTGGCAAAGCAGCGAATCCGGGTGAATGTCGTATCGCCTGGACCAACCGCAACTGAAACGGTGAAAAAGTGGATGGCAGATCCGGAACTGCGGGAACAGGAAGAAATACGACGGAAGAAAATCCCCTTGGGAAGATATGCCGAACCGGTTGAAATTGCCAACGCGGTGGTTTTCCTTTGTTCAAATATGGCTGAGTTCATTACCGGCGCGATTTTACCGGTGGATGGCGGGTACACCATTGGCGAAACGGTGTAGCTCAGGGAACGAAACCACCGTTTCGGTTGATTAAATAAAAAAAGCCAACGAAGGGAGTCGAACCCCCGACCGGACGCTTACGAAGCGTCTGCTCTACCTACTGAGCTACGTTGGCGTGGCGCGATTATACCAGAAAACAAGATCAAGGTAGAAGATCTTTTCGAGATAGAAAACCGATTCTGTTATTCAGATTCTTTCTTGCCGGGTTTCAACGAACTGGCTCGGACAACGATTTCTTTTCCGTATTTTTCTTTGAGTGAGTCGATTGCTTCGGTTAGTTGAGTTTTCTTTTGCGTGGTGTTATCCCAAAGAGATAGCTGGATAGCAGGTTCCTCCAGCTTAGTGACAGCCACACCGAGCAGCCGCACCTCCCGACCGACTGTGAGATGGCTTTTTAGCAGTTCGCTCACCGCCGAAAAAATGTCATCATCCAGATTGGTTGGGAACTGGAGCATTTTCTGGCGAGTGATGGTGGAAAAATCTGAATACCGGATCTTGATCTGAACACAGCTCCCAGCCAGATTGTGCTTGCGCAGGCGGTAGCCGACCTTGTCGGACAGCCAGCGCAGGGTGTCAGAAATTTGATGCAGATCGTTTGTGTCGGAGTAATACGTCGTTTCGTTGCTGACCGATTTTGGGTCGTGCTCACTGTCGAATACAGGTCGTGTGTCAATACCCTTGGCACGGTCAAGTATCTCAGACGCGTGATTACCGAAAAAACTGCGCAATTCTGCTTCTGAGAGGTCGTAGAGTTGTCCAATCCGGTAAATTCCTCTATCACGTAATTTATCGGCGGTTTTAGGTCCAAAACCCCATAATGCCTGGATATCCAGCGGTGCCATAAAGGCTTGCTCACAGCCTGGCTCTATGATTGTGATCGCGCGGGGAGCCCGACCTGTGCGCACTTGCGCCTTGCCGTAGTCGTTTGCCATTTTGGCAACAAGTTTGTTTGCCGCCCCGCCTAGCGAGCAGGGCAATTGCGTTTCATCCGCGACTCGTTTTTGTAAGCCAAAGGCAATCATTTTGAGAGGTTGAGGCAAGTCGCTGACATCGACAAAAGCTTCATCCACGGATACCTGTTCCACAACTGGTGTGGTGTTTTGCAGGATGGACATCACTCGCTCTGAATATTCGCTGTAAAGCCCATGCCTGTGGTGGATCATAATCAGCTCAGGGCAGAGCTGTAGCGCCTTGCCAGCAGGCATAGCAGACCGAACCCCCTTTAGCCTCGCCGCGTAGGAGCAGGATGCAATTACACCCCGACCCTGGGGATTCCCGCCAACAGCAAAGGCTTTACCCACCAGGGAAGGGTCAAGAAGTTCTTCGACAGAACAAAAGAACGCGTCGAGGTCAAGGTGTAGGATCTTACGTGCCATATTAAAAACTCGCCTGTTTTTCAGGCGAGTGGCTTAGTCTTAGATATCCAGGTTGCGGACTTCTTTCGCGTGGGTCTGAATGAAGCGCCTCCGGGGAGGAACCAGCGAGCCCATGAGCATATCAAAGGTCAGGTCGGCTTCAGCCGCGTCTTCGATCTCAACCTGCAAAAGGGTACGGTTTTCGGGGTTCATGGTTGTTTCCCAGAGCTGCTCAGGGTTCATCTCGCCAAGACCTTTGTAGCGTGAAAGACCGACCTTGTTGGAACCGCCGAGTTTGGCAACCAACTTCTCTTTTTCAGCGTCATTGTAGGCGTAATAAATCTGATTGCGGTTGTTAATGCGGTAAAGCGGCGGTTGAGCGATGTAGAGGTGTCCTTCTTCGATTAGCGGCTGCATGTAACGGAAAAAGAATGTCAGAAGAAGCGTGCGAATGTGAGCGCCATCAACATCAGCATCGGTCATGATCACAACACGACCATACCGCAAACCTTTTAGGTCAAAGGAGTCGCCGATACCTGTGCCAAGAGCGGACACAAGAGATTTCACTTCACGATTTCCAAGGATTTTGTCCAGGCGGGCACGTTCTGTGTTCAGGATCTTTCCACGGAGAGGAAGGATAGCCTGAAAATGTCTGTCGCGTCCCTGTTTGGCGGAACCACCTGCCGATTCACCTTCAACAATGAACATTTCAGTCTTTTCAGGATTTCGTTCCGAGCAGTCTGCCAGTTTGCCAGGCAGGGTCATTGACTCAAGCGCGGATTTACGGATAACGAGATCACGCGCCTTTTTGGCAGCATCGCGAGCACGGGCGGAAGTGAGACACTTCTGTACGATCGCGCGACCCGTGGATGGGTTTTCGTCAAGGAAAGTGGAGACAGTCTCGAGCACGACAGCCTGGACGTAGGTCTGGACTTCGGGGTTCATCAGTTTTACTTTGGTCTGACTTTCAAACTGAGGGTCAGGGTGTTTGATGCGGACAATGGCGGTCAGACCTTCGCGGGTGTCATCACCGCTGAAGTTGGCTTCAGAGTCCTTGAGCAGACCCGCCTTACGGGCATAGTCATTGATGCTGCGGGTGATGGCTGCGCGTAAACCCGTAAGGTGCGTGCCGCCGTCGATGGTATTGATCGTGTTTGCGAAGGTGTATATGGATTCGGAGTAAGAATCCGTGTACTGTAAAGCAAATTCAACCCCGATTCCATCAAAATCCTTTTCCCCGTAGATCAAGGGATGGAGCGTTTCGCGGTTGCGGTTGATGTATCGGGCGAATGATGCGATGCCGCCCTCAAAGTGGAAGGTTATCTCCTTCCCTTCACGTTCGTCCACAAGCCTGATGCTAACGCCGCGGGTCACGAAAGCCATTTCGCGAAAGCGCTGCACGAGGGTTTCAAAACGGAAAGTAACCTCATCCTTGAAGATTTCACGGTCAAATCGGAATGTTGTCGACGTGCCGGTGTGATCGCCGGTATACGTGCCGATGGCTTTCACATTATCGACAGGGATGCCTCTTTCGTAACGCTGAAAGTAGACCTTGTTGGCACGATGGATGGTGACTTCGCACCATTCCGAAAGGGCGTTCACAGCAGAAACACCAACCCCATGCAGACCGCCCGAGACTTTGTAGGAGCCTCCGCCAAACTTACCGCCGGCGTGAAGCACGGTCATCACGACCTGCAAAGCAGATATTTTCTTTTCGGGGTGGATTTCAACCGGTATGCCTCGACCGTTATCTTTCACGGTGACACTTTCATCAGCGTGAATTGTGATTGAAATCAGGTCGCAATACCCTGCGAGGGCTTCATCTATGGAGTTATCAACCACTTCATAGATTAAGTGATGAAGCGCTTTGACGTCGGTTCCGCCGACGTACATGCCAGGTCGGCGGCGGACAGCCTCAAGTCCTTCGAGAATCTGGATATCACCAGCATTATAGTGTTCGGGTTTCGTGTTCAATGGTTTACTCCAAGTGTCTATGCCAGGTTGGTTTCCGGCATCTGATTATCAGTGAATTCAAGGACGGACTTTCGCGCGTCTAAACAGAAATGAAAACTGGCGGTCAGGATAATGGTGGAAATAAGGGCATGGCCAATAACCCCTACAAGCAGCATCCAGGAATCATCGGCAGGGATTCTCCATAGCATATTCGTCAGATAGCTAAAGGCAACAGAGATAAAAAAGAACGTCGAAGTCTTCGCGTTGGTCAGACGAATGGTGCGATAGCTTGCTGCTAAAGCTTGCGCGAAAGGCAATTTTTCAAGGATTACCAGATGCGGTGTGAATACCACCGGCAGGACCAGCGTCAGGATGCCGATGGACAGAAAAAAGAAGCCCACCGAAGTGAAAAATGGCATCAAAGCGCCGATTAGGCTGATCAACAGAGTGGCAGGAAAAATCACAAGCATCACAAAGAAAAAGGAAATCAGCGGAATCAAAAGCCAACTACCAATCATGCGTGGGGTGAAAGAAATTTCGACGGGAATCGCTTTTGTGGACGCAGCTTTTGCGGTTACGTGATACTGGAGATAGGCAAAAATGAGACCAATCAGGGTCATTATCGCGACCACAGCCAAAATTGACGCAATCGGCTGCAGTTGAAAGAATTGATACTCTCCGATGGGATTGCGTTCAAAGGCAACAGCAGAAAACAAGCTTGGGACCCCAACCGGGTAGGAGCGAAGAAAAGATGAAAGCGAGAAGTAGCGGAAAAATTCCACCATTTGCATCTTTACCATGTCCCAGCTTGAAACCAACTCGGGGGTGGCGGAAGAGGGAAGGGTAAAGCGATTTATAATCGACTGCATCAATTCTGTAATGGTTACGCGGGGACTGAATAGAAGGAAAAGGTCGAGAATTGCCGGGAACAGAAGAAGGTACAAATGCCTCGATACGGTCCCGTAACCCGCCTTAAACGCGGCAAAAATTTTTGGTTGTTTCTGGAAAGGTAGCATGTTTCTCATAACCTTATAATTTTACCATTAAATGAAGGAAAGGAGGATTAACGCGTTCATTTCAACGGTGATAGAATAAAAAAAATGAATGATCAAAACTCAGAAAATCGTTATCTTAACCGCCTGAGTATTCTTCTGGCAACGTTGGCTACATTTTTTATCACCTTGTATCTCATGCCAGATGAGACGGTCAAGCCAGGCAGCAGTATCTTAGGCTTTACTCTGAGAATCAGCCCGCTAAGCCTGGTTCCACTGATGCTGATGCTGCTCTGCGCGGGCGGAAGTTTCTGGCTTTTTGCGACCCATCCAGACCGCGATAAGTTTAAAAGCACTCCCTGGTCCCTAACCCCGCATGTAGTTTTACCCAGCCTGGCTACCATGATTACGAGCACCATGCTGACCCAATTGGGAAAAAACCTTGCATGGTGGGCTGCTCTCAGTTTCGGACTAATCATCATTGGAATTATTTTGATTGCGGAATACCATGTTCTGACGCCGGGAGATGAATCCTATCGGGTTGTGGCTCCGGTTTTAATCAGTCTTGCGTTTGGGCTGTTCCTGGCTTTTACGATTTCGCTCGCAACTTCGCAGCTTCGTTTGTACACTCTGATCGCGTTGATTCTGATTGCTGCAGGGTTTGTTTCCTTTCGGACAGTCCACTTACGAACGATGGGAACCGGGGGGATTGCGAAAGTCTTTTTTTGCGGGCTGCTTTGCACCGAAATGGCAGCATCGTTTCACTATTTGTTCTTAAAACCCGTTCAATACGGGCTTCTGATTTCCGGGGGGTTATACGTTCTTACGTCACTGGTTGTGATTGAAGGACCAATGACTTTTCGCAAATGGATAGAACCGCTTGTTATGACCGCGCTTCTTGCAATTTTGTTGGTTGCTGTGAGCCTGTCTTAAGATTCCTGCTTCCGAATTTCCTGGTAATACAACCACTGCAGGTTCCGGACGTGGAGGTCTTGCGCGAGCCCGCCGAGACTAACGCGGTGCTTGCCTGTATCCTCGATGTCTTGCATCGCAAGGAATTCCAGCGGATTACGCCGCCGAATTGCGGTTTTTACGATTTTTTGCAAGGAGCGAAGGTAATCGAGGTTCTGATTCTTTACTTCTTCAATCTCTCCGCGAAGGATAATATCGCCGTGCCCCTGCACGATATTTTCCAAACCCATATTGCCGATATGGGTGATGGATTGCGCCAGGGTTTCAAGATCCCCACCAACAAAATAAGGCACGGGCATAAACGCGTCGCCAGCGAAGAGGATGCGTTCATCTTCCAAAAGAACAGAGATGCTATCGGCGGAGTGACCAGGGGTGGAGAAGATTTGGAGCTGCTTTTTTCCAATCCGCAGGTTGATTGAGCCGGAGGTGAAAGTCACCTGCGGCGGGGAAATGCAGATATCACGGAAAATGGAGTTTTCCTGCCCTGCTTCTGCCAAGGCTGAGGAGCCTTTTTCAAGCATAAGGTCGCGGCATAACTGATGACCAATGATCGTTGCGTTTGGGAAGACACAATTCCCCCAGCAGTGATCGGCGTGATGGTGCGTGTTGATAATGTATTTGACCGGCACCATCAGATGGTTTTCGATGAAGTTACGGATCTTCGGAGTTTCAGAAGGAATCAAGGTGTCAATCAAAACTGCCCATTGCGGACCAACGATTGTTCCTGCGGTAACCTGCGCATAGGTTTCACTTTGGAACCAATAGACATTGTCTGAAACGCGTTCTTTTAACATATCAGGCTATCCCTTTTAATATTGGGCATAGGATAGCATAGTAAAAAGCAAAAGTCAAAAAATTAGTGTTTTTTGTGAAAGTAAAACGCGAGGATTGCGATTAGCAGAACAGCCGCGCCGCCTAAGATGAAGGTCAGTTGTTTCTGACTGGAATACCGGTCGGTTTTTCCAAGCAGCCCAGAGAGCGGTGTCCCTGAAACAGTTGGGCTCGGTGTCCGGGATGGGGTTGAGGTCTGGGTCGGCGTGTCTTCCGGGGTCAGGCTTTGGTCGGGCGTTGGTTCGAACTCGGCGGTTTCGGTATCAGTGGGGATGAAAAGCGTGGGGTCGCCAGTCCCAGGCGTTAAGAAAGCAGACGTAGCGGTCTGGAACGGCGTTGGGCTGCGATAAATAGGCGTCAGAGAAGGGGTGACAGTGCGGGTGGGCGTTCGGGTTGGGGTTGAGACTGACTGCAGCGAACCGGTTACCGGACCGATGGTCTGCTGCGTGGTGCCATCTGTATTTACCGCGACAAGTTTATAGTAATAGGTCTGTCCGGGGATGGCGCTTGAATCACTGAATGTGTAACTTGTGCTGGTGGTGGGGGTGCCGGTGGCGGAAAAGTCGCCTGAAATCTTGTTGAAAACACCGCCGGAGCTGATTGAGCGGGTGATGTAATAACTCAATGTGTTCACTTCGGTGACTGTGGTCCAATCCAGGTTGATAGCGTTTGTGGTTGAAGTTGCGGTGAAGGAAAGGACACCAGCCTGTTCATAACCAATCACAAAAGGAGTGAAGAACAGGTCATTCAGCAGGTCCGGACGACCATCATTATCAACAATAACCTCGATCGTTTTCGAAGAGGTCCGGCAGGTTGTTTCCTGCCCGGCATAGATACTTCCGACGGAAGATTGGGGTTTGTCGCCGGTTTTATCCCATCGATCCGTCACCCGGGTTTTGGGGTCATACCAAAGCAAAGGGAACTTCGCCGGGTTGCCGGATCCGCAGAAGGCAGCAGATTGGATGATTTGGGCACAGTCAAAGGTGTCACGATAGGCAAAAGAGAGAGTTATTGATGAAGGCGAGGATGATTGCGGCAGAAAGACATCGTAATAATTGCTGCATTGGTAAACACTGCCGGCAGACCCCAAAAATGGGCGCGACCCTCCGTGATTGACCACGAATAGCGAAGCCGAATCCGGGCTGCTGGCTCTGAAACCATAAAAATCCTGGGAAAGAGATCCCGAAAGCGTGAGCAACCTGGCGGCGACGCCTGTTGTTTCTCTCACGATTAGCGCGTCGAGCCTTTTGGCGTCATCTGTTCCGCAACCAGGGGCGGATTGGCTGGGGAGCACCCCATCTCCCCAGAAATTGTGATCCAGGCTTGAACTCCCGGAGCACGAAACCTGCTGGGTACCGTTGGAGATGATGTTATTCGCAACTGCCAGCAGCTGCGCGTTAGCATCTGAGTTTAAATTGTTTATACCGATCTGATTATTGTTGATATGGTTAAACCGGAGAGTCAGCTGTCCGGAACCGCCCTGGTAAGAAATGGCGGTTTGACCGTTCTCAAATGTGCTGTGTTCAACCAACACGGTAGCAGCCGCATTAACTGCCAGCAAATCTCTCGACGGGCTGCTGCAAGCGCCATCATTCAGGTAGATATCCCGAACAGTCGCATTAGTTGTGATGGAAAACATGGGTCGGCTGCAATCACTGTTTGAAGTGCTGATCCATCCACCATTTTGGCCTATCAGCGTGACCGGATAATCAACCACGATGGTATGGCTGTTGATTTCGTAAGGGGAGAGGATATAGATGGAAGGATTGCTTAAGTTGTTATCGCGGGCATGCTTGATGGCTTTTGTTAACGCGTTCGATTCTTGCTGATCGGATGTGTCATTGAAAAAACAATTGGAGCGTCCAAAACATAACGCTTCTGTACTTGCGACGTAGATATCATTCTGAAGGTTAAGCTCAGCCGCGGATACCTTTTGCACGGCGAGATTGCAGAAGAGTAAAACTGTAATGAAAACGAGAAGCTGTTTTTTCATAATGATCCTGGAAAATTATATCACTCAGCTTTTTGGGTTCGCCGCATGTTAAAATGGAGCCATGCAAAAAATTAAACTACATTTTGATTGGTTTTTCGTGGCTGCTGCTTCCGCCAGCTATTTTTTTGGAGTTGTGGTTGCCAGGTTCTCAGGACGACCGTTAAAAATATTGAACCTTGTTGCGGGGCTTTTAATCTTCTTTTCTTTTTACCTGCTTCAGAAGGTTCAGATCTACATGACTTCCAATCGTGTCAACCCCTTCACCAAGGTAAGGGGTGTTGGTGAAAGTCAATCAGCCACAGCTCTGACCTTGATCCTGGCTGGTTTCTTCGGCGTCTTTGCCGGGATGTACTTTTTGCTCCAGGCAAAAGTGTTGATCGGGGTAAACATGATGCTGATCATAGCCCTGGCGGTGCTTATGTTCTTGTCGTTGGGCAGGTTCAGCCGCCTGTTTACCAGCACAATGTCGTGGTTGTTTGAGGGGTTGGTGGTTTCTCCCATTTTATTCCTGCTCGGCAGCAGCGTACAGGAATACCAGTTCACTCCTCTGCTGTTTCTGTTATGGATGCCGCTGTTTTTCCTGTACGGAGTGTCGGCGATAACGCTATTGTTTTCAGAGTACGATAAGAGTAGTTCCGCGCGAAGTAACAGTTTTATCGCTTCGGTTGGTTGGGAAAAAGCCCTTCGCTTTCATCACGCGTTGATTCTTCTTTGCTATGTATCACTGTTCATATACATTTTGACAAGCAATACCTGGTCGCGCAATTGGCCCGCTCTGCTGCTTAGCATTGTGAGCGGGCTTGAGGTCTTTCTGTTGGAGCAAATGGCGGGTGGAATGCGCCCGAACTGGAAGCTTATTCGTGCTTTGGCGATTGTACAGTTTTTTTCATTGATATATCTTTTAACGTATCCTTTACTCATTCAATAGTGACGGAGGAAAAAATGACGTTAGACCTTAACAAACCCGCTCCGGATTTTCATCTTCTGGATCAAAGCGGCATAATGCATAACCTTTCAGATTATCGGGGAAAAAGGCTTGTCCTGTATTTTTATCCCAAAGATGACACACCTGGATGCACCGCGGAAGCCTGCAGCTTCAGGGATAATTACGCCGTGTTCAAAAATAACGGCATTGAGATTCTTGGCGTTAGTGCTGACTCAGAAAAATCCCACGCCAAATTCCAGGAGAAGTACCAACTTCCGTTTACTCTTCTTTCTGACCCCGACCATGTAGTCTGCGAAGCTTACGGCGTGTGGGGATTAAAGAAATTCATGGGGCGGGAGTATTACGGAATCAACCGCACAACCTTCCTGATTGATGAAGAAGGTAACCTCATTAAAGTCTATGAAAAAGTTAAACCCGCGGACCACGCGCGGGAGATAATGGAAGATTTTATTTAGATGGTGGAGCTTTACTGAACGCTAAGGACTACTTTGGCTTTGTTCCACAATCCTTCGAGGTCGTAATATTC
>JAYFQB010000017.1:0-2742 GCA_034927385.1 Anaerolineaceae bacterium
TGTTTGGTGGATGTAAAGTTTCTGTAGGTTTCTCTACTGGGTAAGATTTCCTGGTACACGCGCTAAACAGCAACAAAAGAATCATAAATGCAGTTATACTTTTGAAATATTTCATGTAGTCTCCTTTATATCGGGCAGGCAAGTCTCATTTGCCTGCCCGTGGTCACAAGTCCGATTGAATTGGCTTAGCGATTATTTACCCTTGTTTACTTATAGGCACAAGAAGAAGCGCAGTGATCTGCGTAGTTGGCAGTTACACAATGGCATACCTCTGGATATTGACAGACTAAATCCATCGAACTCCACCAGGTGCAGGTATTGTTGTAGTTTCTGACTTTTCCATCGTATGTGCAGTGATAGAGATTCGGGTAATTTGGATTTGGCACACAGCCTGTACAAGCAGCACCATTTGGACCTGGACATTTTCTCCTTGTGCCATAGAGATTGGCTGCCTGGGCAACGGAAACAATTGATGTCACCAGAACAACAATTATTATAAGCAGTCCCAATAGTTTATATCTTGGTTTCATGTTTTTCTCCTTTCATGATTTGAAATAATATGGTCTCAACCAGACTTGATGAGCCCTAAGGAATATCAAAAAGTTTCATGTAAAAATCTAATTCTTCAAGACCTAAATCCAGCTCTTCCAATACTTCCTGGGAGATATCCGCTTTAGGAAACCAATCCTCTGAAAAAGAACAAGGAACATCTATTGTGTTATCCTCATTAATAAAGGCTCTTGAATAAGCCAAACGGTTCCCAGTATCCAGTGCGTAGTAATAGTTCTCTTCCTTGCCTATTTTTTCATATCCAGGTGGAAGCCCAAGGGCTCTCAGTTCTGTATCGCCCCCATACCTAACTCGGATATTCAGGCATGGAATACCTTCATAAATTATTTCTTTTTCTTCAATGTCAATGATGAACTCTTTCATACTTCTGAAGATTGTTAAATCCATGTAAGCCCAAGACAAGTTTTCTGCTTGCCAGTTTGCTGGATATGGAATCGCATAGGTTTGATCACTGAGACCATTTTCTCTAAGTTCAAGTAATTCCCCGCGATATCCGTCAGGGTTGATAACAAACCTTTGAACCTCTTTATCAAGGGCATCACTGAACACAATTTGTAAACCTTTGATAACAAGGCCTTTTTCTAACAAATACCAGCAATCTTGTCTAGTGAATCCGAACTTGGGCTCACCACCTTCGTTTGGAATTACCTTGTAATTCAGCCAGCCACTGTTGTTTTGAAGCCAGTTTAGATTCAGCTTTGAAAGGTCTGACAAACTCCTCTCTGCATCTTTGAACCTTTCTTCAAGTTCCAGACTCATTTCCTGAGGCTGTCCCAAGCTTTCTTTCTTGTCCTGATTGCATGCAGACAAGGCAACAGATAATATCAAAAAGACTAGAAGACATTTACTTATTCTCATCTCTGCCTCATTCTTTTGTCTCAATAAAGAAAGGACGGTTTCCAGATCGGATAAACTTGAGCGATAACCGATGATCTTAAGTGTTTGTCCTTCATGTGTAAACCGACCAATAAGATACATCGGTGTTCCATCAATCTTATTCCCAATACCTTCCTCAAGATCCAATTGGACGCTTTCTTGCGTTTGCTTATCGTTCAAACAAATAGTGAACTGATCACTATCCAACCCAATACCTGAAGCTACTTTCTGCAAGTTATCAAATTTCAGGTTTTCTTGATTTAAGAAAAGCTTCTTCGCATATTCCCAAAACTCACCCTGTCTAACGGCGCATTTCCCTGCCACAGCTGCAAGTCGGGCGTCTGTATGAAAAACAAGAGGATAGTCCTTATGGATAAGTGCTATATCCGGGTTTTCCTTTATAATTTGATTAATTTGTGCCAGTGCTGTTGCGCAGTAGGGACACTGAAAATCCGTGAATTCTACAATAATCACATTTGCTTCTTGCAAATTACCAAGAACGGGTGTATCTTCAGTAACCGAAATGCTGCCGGAGTATTCCTGGTAACTCGTTTCTTCATGAATGTTGCCTTGCTGATGGATGACTTCTTCAAAATGTTCCATGCTTGTTTGGATGTAATTCTGTAACCCGATTATTTGCCTGGTCAGAAGTGCAAGAAGAGTGATACAGAGCAAGAGTGCAAATAATAAAAGCAAATTGATAAACTTATCTTGTTTTGGATTGTTTTTATACTCTGTCATAGTTACTCCTTTATTGTTCTACACTTGTCAATGTAATTAATTTAATGTGACTGATTGGTTTGTCTTAAAATTTTCTCAGCTGTCCTCCAGCCATTTCATAGGCTTGGTCACAAAAATTTGCGATTTCCTCTTTGCTATGACTGGTAATCAGAATTGTTTTTCCTTGCCCTTGCAATTCATGAATAAGGTCATGGAACCAATCCTGTCCGGCAAAATCAAGTCCTGTGGTTGGCTCGTCCAGCATCAGTAACTTTGGATCTTCCATCAATGCCTGTGCGATACCCAGCCTTTGACGCATTCCTGTTGAATAGGTACGCACGGGACGTTTGTCAGATGGATCCAAGCCAACCAGACGAATGACTTCATCGATACGCTCTTTGGATACAATATTGCTGACCATCGCCAAAAGCAACAGATTGTTTCTGGCTGTTTCAGTAAGCAATAAGCCGGAATTGTCAAAATGTATGCCGGTGAAAGGTGGAAATTCGTTTTTTCCACCCAGTGTGGTTCCAAAAACAGTAACCTTGCCACTGTCAGGCAAAACGAGTCCCGCCA
>JAYFQB010000114.1:0-12884 GCA_034927385.1 Anaerolineaceae bacterium
AGGGATCGACAGAATTCTGGTGGTATCAAAAGAAGACAGCGCGCTTGCCTGGTGCAAGAGTCAAGGCGGTATACCGCTGCGGGAGGAGGATCAAAGTTCTCTGAACGCGGCAATTGTCCAGGCACAAGATTATGTGAGCAATCACGGAGGCGGCAGGATTATGGTTTTACCGAGCGATCTGCCATTGATGACCTCGAAAGATCTGGAAAGCATGATGAATCTGGCTGACGGTGAGAGGATGTTGGTGATCGTTCCTGACCATTACCAATCCGGCACAAACGCGCTGCTGATGAGCGAACCGCACCTGATTGAACCGAATTTTGGTACTGGGTCTTTTCGCAAGCATACCCGACAAGCCAGAGAGAAAAATATCGATTTAGTTGTTTATTTATGTAAAAACATCCAGTGGGATCTTGATACCTCCCTGGAGTTAGATCGAATTCTTAAATCACAATCTGATACATCAATTTTGAGCCAACTAAGAAAGGAAATTTCAATATGACCCAAAAATATGCTCTCTACCTGCAGGACGCGCACGATTTGCGTGACGGGCTGGATATTGTCCGTTACGCGGAAGAAAAAGGATTTGACAGTGTATGGCAAGCCGAAAGCCGCCTTGTGCGGGACGCGATTGTGCCGATGGCTGCGTATGCGGCTGTTACTGAGCATATCAAGATCGGCTCGGCAGTAATCAACAACTGGACACGCAACATTGGTTTGCTGGCATCAACCTTCCTCACCATGGATGATCTGGCACCAAACCGTATTATCTGCGGTATCGGCGCGTGGTGGGATCCGCTGGCAAAAAATGTGGGCATCGATCGCACCAAACCGCTAAAGGCGATGGAAGAAACCATCACAGTCTTGAAGCGTCTTTTAAACATGGAACGCGTCAGCTTTGAAGGTGAGTTTGTTAAGGTGCATGAGATCGAACTGGACGTTGTTCACGGACGCCGCGAGCCCCGGCATGTCCCGATTTACATTGGCGCCACTGGCGGAAAAATGGTCGAAATGACTGGCCGAATTGCGGACGGCATCGTAATGAACTACTGTGTTCCGGTTGAGTACAATGACGAAGCCATCGAGCAGCTTGAGAAGGGCTTGAAGGAATCCGGGCGCAAACTGGAAGATTTTGATCGTCCGCAGTTGATTGTCTGCTCTGTGGATGAAGACCACGACGTTGCCATCGACAGCACGCGTGAACTGCTCACCCAATATCTGGCGCAGCAGCCGCATATTGCCAAGGCATCCGGCGTTTCGATGGAAATCGTTGAGAAGATTCAGGCAATTCTTGGCTGGCCTGCCACTCACGAACAGATCCAGGCTGCAAAGCACCTCGTGCCGGAAGATCTGATTCATCGCATTACCGCCAGCGGCACTCCGGCTGAGGCTAAGGCGAAGGTTCAGGAATATATTGATCACGGCTGCACGACACCGATTCTTTACGGTGTGGGCGGCAATACCAAGCTGCTGATTGATACGTTCGCGTCGGAGGATTAATGCAGCAATTGCCAGGCAGCCGGGGTTGCTATGTATGCGGTCAGGAAAATCCGGTTTCGCTGCGGATGACCTTCTTTTTGCAAGATAGCGGCGAGGTTACTTCTGAAATCGTGGTTTCGGAAGACTACGCGGGTTATCCCGGCATGGTACATGGCGGCAACGTTGCGGCAATGTTGGACGAAGCTGCCGGCAGGGCGGCCACAACAGATAATCCGAATCGTTTTGCGGTGACGAGCCGGCTGGCGGTCCGATACCGACAACCGGTTCCAACCAACCAGCTACTTAAAGTAACAGGAAGGTTCATCAAGAAACGCGGAAAAGTCTCCCAGGTCTACAGCGAAATCCGCAACGAAGCCGGGGAGCTTCTGGCAGAGGCAGATGGAGTTTTTGTTGATATTGCCGAAGACTTTACCCAAGGAGAGAACCCAGAACGACTGGGATGGAAGGTGTATCAAAATGAGTAAACCTGAATTAACCTACGCTCGACCACTCAGTTGGGGCGAGCTTGAGGAGCTTCAAAGAGAATATCAGAGCCAGATCATGTACCTGGCTAATGGGGACTATCATCCGAAAACCAGGGAAGGTAAGTCCATTTTGGTCGACCTGCAGGATCTTGAGCTTGACCAGGTGGAGTTATCGGAGGATGGAATCACCCTCGGAGGATTGGTGAATATCCGCCAATTAGGCGATACCCTTGAATCAGCCGAAATGGAAGAAGCAATTTCAATCGAGGCTGGAGTAAACCTGCGGAACAGCTTGAGCCTGACGAATTACGTTAAAGCGAGTCATGGTCGATCTGCGGTGCAGCTCTGCCTCAACGCGTTGGAAGCTGAGTATCACGTTTTTGGGGATGCTGAATTCCAGAGATATTCGCCCGCGCTGAAAGCCGAATTGGGCGATAGCTTTATTGAGGAGGTCAAAATTGCCAATCCGGTTTCGCTCGCCTTTGCCTCAGCAGCCCGAAGCCCGAAGGATCAACCCGTGGTTGCCGTGGCGGCTTCAAAACGATCGGAATCCAGAATTCACGTGGCTTGCGGCGGAGCTGAAGCGATGTTGGCTGAGTTTGACCTCTATTATGGCGAGGAAGACGGTGAAGCTACGATCCGAAACCTCTATAAAGATTGCAACGATGAGTGGGCAGGGGCGGAATACCGGCAGGATGTTGCCACGGTGTTACTTTCGCGATGCCTTCAGAAGCTCTGGCGTGATTCTCACACAAAGGAGGCAGCATGAAACTTTACCTGTTGATTAATGACAAAACTTACGAAACAGAATGCGATCCAAGCGAAAGCCTGTTAGGGGTCTTAAGGCGGCTGGGCTTATTAAGTGTCAAATCCGGCGGATGTGTTCGAGGGGAATGCGGCGCTTGCACTGTGTTAATGGACGGAGAACCGGTAAATTCGTGCATGTTCCTGGCTGTTCAGGCGCAAGGCCACAGCCTGGAAACGATCGAGCAAATCGGGCAGAATCCCCAGCAAGGTTGGAAAAAAACCGGAGGTTTTGACCCCATACAAAAAGCCTTCATCGAAAGCGGCTCAATCCAGTGCGGCTACTGCACGCCGGCGATGATTTTATCCGCCAGATCACTGTTGAGGCAAAACCCTGACCCAACCGAGGCGGAGGTAAGGGAAGCTCTATCCGGCGTCCTTTGCCGCTGCACCGCGTATGTAAAGCCAGTGCAGGCTGTCCTGAAAGCAGCTGAAATCCTGCGCAAGGGTGAAGCGGTTTCGTCGGATTACGAGGTGAACCCGGAAGGTTATGAGCCTGAAATGGTTGCCGTGGATGAAATCCCCGAAACTGAAACGATCGGTAAGTCGGAAGTGAAGCTGGACGCAGCCAAGCTCGCTCAGGGGAAGCCAGCATTTACCGCGGACCTGCAATTGCCTGGCACGTTGACCGCGAAGGTTTTGCGTTCACCCTACGCCCATGCCAGGATCGTGAGCATCGATGCTTCCAAAGCCAAAGCCCTTCCAGGTGTTGCGGCGGTGATGACCTGGGAAGACCTTCCGCGTGTGGTTTACTCTACGGCGGGTCAATCGGACC
This sequence comes from Anaerolineaceae bacterium, assembly GCA_034927385.1. Classification (GTDB taxonomy): domain Bacteria; phylum Chloroflexota; class Anaerolineae; order Anaerolineales; family Anaerolineaceae; genus Mesolinea. The sequence goes on from JAYFQB010000114.1 coordinate 3,544, forward strand.
CTATTCCTGGTCCGTTGGATATGTTCTCGTTGGATAACAAGGTGAGATTCGTCGGGGATCGGGTGGCATTTGTTGCCGCGGAAACCGCCGAAATAGCCGAAGAGGCACTTTCGTTGATTGATGTAACCTACGAACCTCTTCCTGTAATTATCGATTCGCGCGATTCGATGCAAGAAGGCGCGGTTCAAATTCATGATGAATGCGAATATGTCAATTTTGCCGATTCTGATCCGACCATCAACCTTGCAGCCAAAATTCGCATAGACATTGGCGATGTTGAAAAAGGCTTTGCTGAGGCTGACCGGATCTTTGAACAGGAATATGCTGTTCCCAAAGTGCAGCAAGCGCATATTGAGCCGCATGTTACCTTGACCTATTGGGATGAGGACGATCGGCTGGTGATTCGGACGAGCACACAGGTGCCTTTCCACGTTCGGCGGCAGATGGCGCCTGTTTTGGGGCTTCCGATCAAACGAATTCGGGTCATTAAACCGCGCATTGGCGGCGGCTTTGGCAACAAGCAGGAAGTTTTGATTGAAGATGTTGCCGCCCATCTGACGATCGCAACCGGCAGACCAGTTCTGTATGAGCTGACGAGGGAGGAAGAATTCATTGGCTCCCGTTCAAGGCATCCGATGCGCGTAAGCATGAAAACAGGCGTGAAACTTGACGGTACAATCACCGCCAACCAAATGGTCGCCCTTTCGGACACAGGCGCGTATGGCTGCCACGCGTTGACCGTTACAGGCAATACTGGTCAGAAATCCATGGGTTTGTACGTGGGTGACGGAGAATACCGAAAGAATCCCAACATCCGCTTTTATGCCGATATTGTTTACACCAACACGCCTCCAGCCGGAGCCTACCGCGGATATGGCGTGCCCCAGGGATATTGGCCGCTTGACCGGCACCTGGAAAATATCGCCCGAGAGCTCAACCTGGACCCGATTGAATTCCGTTTGAAGAACGCTATTCGACCAGGAGAATTCCAGCCATTCAGCACCGCCTGGAATGAGGGGCGGGAACCCGTCCCGGAAGTAATCCATACGGTTGGTCTGGAACAGGCAGTTGCAGAAGGGCGCAAAGCCATCAAATGGGATGAGAGGTTCGGCAATGAATCCTGGCATTCCGTCCCGGGCAAACCTCACCTAAGGCGGGGTATTGGCGTCGCTACCGTGATGCAGGGAACAGCAATTCCAAACCTGGATATGGGTGGCGCCAGCATTAAGATTAACGATGACGGCAGCTTCAACCTTCTGGTTGGAGCAACGGACCTCGGAACGGGCAGTGACACAATTCTGGCGCAGATCGCCGCTGAGACATTGGGCGTGGAATGGGAGGAGATTATTGTCACCTCTTCCGATACCGACACAACACCGTTTGACGTTGGGGCTTATGCTTCTTCGACAACGTACATTTCCGGTACGGCGGTGTTGAAAGCCGCAAAAGATGCCGCGAAGCAGGTAAGGCATCGCGCGGCTCAGCTTTTCAAAGCCAAAGGCGAGGAAGTTGCGGAGGATACGATTGTTTTGAAGGACAGACATGCAATTTCACCATCCGGTTCAAAGGTTAGCATGGCTGAAATTGCCCTTGACTCGCTGCACTGGCACAACCAGGAACAAATTATGGCGACGGCGTCTTACGTTTCGCCAAACTCGCCACCGCCTTTCGCGGCACAGTTCGCGACGGTTCTGGTTGATGTTGAGACCGGGCAGGTCAAGGTGGAAGAATTGATTATGGCTGTCGACGCGGGCGTTATCATCAACCCGGTCGCGGCATCCGGACAGATTGAAGGTGGGGTTGCACAGGCTCTTGGCTATGGTGTCAGCGAAGAAATGTGCTATGATGCCGACGGACAACCTCGGGAACGCGACCTGGTGGATTATCATATTTTCCGAGCCGACGAGATGCCAGAGATTCGGTCAATTTTTGTTCAAACGTACGAAGAAACCGGTCCTTTCGGCGCCAAGGCTGTTGCTGAAATTCCTTTGGATGGTGCCGCTCCGGCAATCGGTAACGCCGTGTTTGATGCGTGCGGTGCAAGTGTGATAGATAATCCAGTTACTCCCGAAAGAGTCTGGAAGGCACTCAAGCTCCACTAAGAAAGCAGGATTGATGGACAAGAACAGTGTGTTTAAGAATAAGTCCGACACTATTTATGTAACCGGGCACATCAATCCCGATACTGATTCAATCGCCGCGGCAACTGGTTACGCGTGGCTTTTGAGCGAAAGGGATGGATCCAACGCGGTTGCGAGCAGGGCTGGCTCCATCAATCCGCAAACAGCTTATATTTTAAAATGGTTGGAGGTTGACGCGCCGTTGCTCTTAACCGACGCGTCACCGCGTTTTGAATCAGTGATGCGCCGGCTTGACGCAGTCACACCAGACCGGTCTCTGAATGAGGCTTGGACGATCCTTTCACGTACTGGCGGAATAGCGCCAATCGTTAACCTGGATGGGACGCCTTACGGCATGGTAACCGGCAAGAGCATGTTCGACTTCCTGCGGAGAATCATTGGACCACACGCGAAATTACGTGAGATGACCATCGCGGAATTGTTGGATATCCCATGCCGCGAAGCAGCCATCGCGGATATTCCAAGGTTTCAACCGCAAACACGCATAAAAGACGTAATTAATCGCCTGTTGCGGCAAGAGGCGAATGAATATTGGGTTGTGGATGAGAATAAGCGGTATCTTGGCGTGGTCCGACAGCAGGATTTGCTCAATCCTCCGAGAATCAAGGTGGTTTTAGTGGATCATAACGAACCGCAGCAGTCCATCGCGAACCTGGAAGAAAGCGAATTGCTCGAGATTCTTGATCACCACCGGCTCGGAAATCAGTCCACCCACAATCCGATTAAATTTACCGTGGATATCGTGGGCAGCACTTCCACTCTCGTGACGGAGCAAATTACGGAGGTTGGTTTGAGTGCTCCGCCGAGAATTGCAGGCTTGCTCCTGGCAGGGTTGCTTTCAGACACGCTCATATTTGCTTCTCCTACCACGACCCCGCGGGATAAAGCCGCGGCGGAAGTGCTCGCGAGGTGGGCGTTTGTGCCGGGGTCTCCGTTAGAAGACGAGACGATCCCCACTTACGGGCAAAAAATTATCAAGGCTGGATCGGGCTTGCTCACACAGGAGCCGGAAACCGTCGTGAAAAATGATATGAAGATGTACGAAGCCGCGGGTATTCGGTTTGCGATTGCCCAGGCAGAGACTACGGATATCTATGAAATTGGGGATTACATGGGCAAGCTTAAAGTCGCCCTGAAGGAATTAAAAACACAAAACGGACTCGATTTTGCAGGTTTGATGATCACGGATGTAGTAAAAGGTTCGAGCAGACTGGTGTTTGTTGACGCGCCGTCTGCGTTGGAAGAACTGCCTTACACACCACTTAGTGATGGCAGCCTGCTGGCAGAGGGAGTTGTTTCGCGCAAGAAACAATTGCTCCCGATTATTCTTTCACTATTAGAGGATTAGTATGGATTTTTTGGATCGGTTATCTGAAGCAAGAAAAGACGGAAGATCCGTCGCGTTGTGTATTGTGATTGACACGAAAGGTGCAGTGCCGCGCCACGCCGGCAGCAAGATGCTGGTTTATGGCGATGGGCATACAGAAGGCAGTGTTGGAGGCGGCGATTTGGAAATGATAACAATCGACTCTGCACGTGAATCGCTTAAAAATGGGCGAACCAAGATTGTGACCTATTCACTCGTTGCTGATGATCCTGACTCTGTTGGCGTTTGTGGAGGGGAAGTGACAGTTTACATTGAACCACAGGTGACCCAACCGATATTACTGATTTTGGGCGGTGGTCATGTGGGGCAGTCGGTGGCGAAGTTTGGGCAGATGTTGGATTTTCGCGTTATCGTTTCGGATGACCGCGTTGATTTATGCACCCCGGAAGTGATTCCAGGTAAGGTGGAGTTTTTGCCCATGCCAATGGCTGAGATTCCGGAACATCTTGAGATCAATGAGCGTGTCTATATTGTTGGTGTGACGCGAGGGAGTTCTGTGGACATTGAAGGTCTTGCGCCTATCCTTGAAGGCTCCGCGGCTTATATCGGAGTGATGGGCTCAAAAAACCGCTGGCTGGCAACGCAGCAGGGTTTGATTGAACGCGGCGTAAGCCCGGAAAAACTTGCAAAAATCAAATCCCCGGTCGGGATTTATATTAAAGCCGAAACACCTGACGAGATTGCTATCAGTATTCTGGCTGAGGTTATTGAAAAACTAAAAAGTTAAACTCAAACTTGGAGCAATTATGTGGAAAAAGTATTTAATGCCTGAGAGCATCGAGGCTCTGACTGCAGCGCTGGACGCAGCCGAGGGGCAGACCAAGATTATTGCCGGTGGTACCGATTTGATGGTTGAGATCAGAAATGGAAAATGGCCAGAACTCAATACTGTGATCGATATTTCGCGTTTGCCCGGTCTGGATCAGATCTGGAAAGACGATCAGGGCATGATTCATGTTCAAGCCATGGTCACGCATAATGAAGTGCTGCAATCTCCGATACTGCGGGAATTTGCCAATCCGTTGGTGCAAGCGTGCCACCGTGTGGCAAGCCCTCAACTACGCAACCGCGCGACAGTGGTTGGGAACCTTGTTACTGCCTCGCCAGCCAACGATACGATTACACCATTGATGGCAATGGACGCGGCGCTTGTGTTGGTATCGAGCGAGGGGCAGCGAACGGTTCCTCTGCGCGATTTTTATCTCGGAGTACGCAAGACTCTTCTCGCGCCCAATGAATTTGTGAGGGAAGTCACTTTTAGGGCACTAAAAGCCAGTCAGCGCGGCAGTTTCATGAAACAGGCGCTACGCCGAACCCAGGCAATATCAGTGTTGAACTGCTGTGTGCTGTTGGACCTGGAAGAAGATCAAATCCAAAACGCCGTTATCACGATGGGCTCAATTGCTCCAACAATCATCCACGCGGTAGATGCTGAAAAATTCCTGGCTGGGAAAAAGCTTGATGAAGAAACCATCAAAGAAGCTGCTCGCCTGGCAGCAGAATCGACCAAACCAATCAGCGATGTTCGGGCGAGCGATGATTACCGCCTGTACATGATGCAGGTTTTGGTGGAGGACGGTTTAAAGGAATTGAAAAGCGGAACCGAACGCGGGAAAGTTCCAGCCAAGGCTGTCGCACTGGACTCCAAAGAAGGTTATCGCAGTCTGAAATCGGATGAATGGAACGGCGAGACCATCCAAACACGCATCAACGGTCAGCTCTATGTAATTGAGGGCGGATCGGACATGACCATATTAAATCTGGTAAGGGAGCGTGTAGGTTTCACTGGCACAAAGGTTGGGTGTGAGGAAGGCGAATGCGGCGCGTGCACTTTGTTCCTCGATGGCAAGGCTGTGGTGAGCTGCCTAATTCCCGCTCCGCGCGCGCACATGGCAAACATCACAACCATTGAGGGCATCGGAGATGAAGAAACCCTCCACCCGGTGCAGGAGGCATTCGTGGAACATGGAGCTGTGCAGTGCGGTTACTGTACGCCGGGATTTGTGATGGCAACGGTAAAAATGCTTCAGGAACACTCCAATCCAAACCGAGAGATGATCAAAGAAGGCATTTCGGGCAATTTATGCCGCTGCACAGGCTATTACAAGATCATTGAGGCGATTGAATCGGTCTGTGGAAAGATGAGGGACTAAGATGGGTGCTGTTGGAAAGTCAGTTCCACGCGTTGATGCTATCGCTAAGGTAAGCGGTAAAGCCATGTATCCGGGAGATTTTCACTTCTCAGATCAATTGGTTATGAAAGTTTTATACGCACATCACACGCACGCGAAGGTGCTCTCAATTGACACTTCCCAGGCAGAAGCCATGGAAGGGGTTGTGATGGTGCTGACCGCGAAAGACGTGCCAGTGAATGAGTATGGTCTGGGTGTTAAGGACCAACCAGTACTTTGCGGTCCCGGGTCCACAATTGCCGGCGCTGATATTGTGCGGTTTGATGGTGATCATGTGGCTCTGGTAATTGCAGAGAGCGAAGCAATCGCTGTTCAAGCGATTAAACAGATTGCTGTCAGTTATGAAGACTTGCCAGTTGTGAAAACGCTCGGCGAAGCGCTAAAGGAAGGCGCTCCAATCCTCCACAGCCGGTTGGACAGCAATATTTTCTATCACAATATCGTCCGCAGCGGCTCCACCGAAGAAGCTTTCAAACACTGCGATGTGATCGTGGAAGGCGAGTACCAAACCCCGGTGCAGGAGCATGCTTATTTGCAGCCTGAAGCTGGCGTCAGCTTTTATGACGAAAAGGGCAGAATTACGATTGTTACTGCCGGGCAGTGGACGCATACCGACCAAGCTCAGGTTGCCCACGCGTTGGGGTTGGAAAATGACGGCGTGCGGATTATCTACCCTGCCATCGGCGGCGCTTTTGGTGGAAGAGAGGACATGTCAGTCCAGATTATTCTTGGACTTGCGACTTTAAAACTGAAAGAACGCGGGATCGACCGACCTGTTAAGATTGTCTGGTCAAGAGAGGAGTCGATCGTTGGGCACTGCAAGCGCCACGCGTATACGATGAAAGCCAAATGGGGAGCCGATAAAAACGGAAAGATCCTGGCGGCCGAATGCGAAATCTGGGCAAATGGCGGCGCATATTACTACACTTCCCCCAAAGTCCTTGGAAACGCAACGCTTCTCGCTACCGGTCCCTATGAGGTGCCAAATGTAAGCACGGATGCATACTGTGTGTACACAAACGACATCCCTGCCGGTGCCTTCCGAGGTTTCGGTGGTCCCCAGGCGGCATTCATGGTGGAAATGCAGGTCGACAAGCTGGCAGAAGCATTGGGTATGGACCCTGTTGAGTTCCGCATGCGCAACTTGTTCAAAGAAGGTTCCATTATCTCCATGGGTTCGCAACTTCCCGCGGGAGTTACCATCCGGGAAGTCGTGCAGAAATGCGCTGAAGAAGCAGGCTGGACACAAGATCAGGATGGTTGGAAAAAACCTGAACTCTCGCCTGCTGAAGATCCGAACGTAAAACGCGGGTTAGGTTTTGCCTGTGGGTATAAGAATATCGGGTTTTCGTATGGCGCGCCGGAGAATTGTGGCGCCACAATCGTGTTGGAAGGCGAAACTGAGATCGAGAAAGCGATCCTGTACCATGCCGGCGCGGAAGTGGGTCAGGGATCCCATACCGCTTTTGCCCAAATCGCGGCGGAAGCTTTGGACTTGCCGCTCGAAAAACTCGAATTACATTATTCCGACACATCCAATACGCTGAATGCTGGTAGTGTTTCAGCTTCACGCATGACTCATATGGCTGGTAATTCCATTATTGGCGCGGCAAAACTGGCTTTGGAAAAATGGAAGGAAGGCAATCGACCCGCGATGGGTTCGTTTGTTTACCGACCGCCTGCCACCACTCCAATGGATAAAACAGACGGGCATTGTTATCCCAACTTTACCTACGGCTATGTTGCTCAGGCGATTTTTGTGGATGTTAATACGGTTACTGGTGAGGTCCGCCTGAAAGATGTTATCAGCGTCGATGATGTTGGCAGGGCGATTAACCCCACCCAGGTTGAAGGCCAAATTGAGGGCGCTGTGGTTCAGGCGACTGGTTACACAATCTTAGAGAACTGGAAGAAACGGAACACCCGCCCTTTGACCAAAGAGTTCTCAACCTATTTAATTCCGACCGTGCTCGACATTCCGGATCGCACCCGCTCGGTTATCCTGGAATATCCTGACCCAATCGGTCCTTTTGGCGCGAGAGGGATGGGTGAGATGCCATATCTGCCATTCGCCCCGGCGGTGGTCGACGCGGTTTACCAGGCGACTGGGGTTCAATTCCACATCTTTCCCCTGACAGCCGAGAGGGTGCTGCGCGGGTTGGGAAAACTTAAGCCTGAGGTAGTCGGCTATTGGGATTATGAATAGAAAAGTAGCGGGAATTGTCCGGGCAGCAGGCGGCTCACGCCGATTTGGATCACCAAAACAACTGCTGCCATGGAAAAAATCGACGGTACTCAATACTGTCATTGAGACCGCAAGGCTGACAGGGCTTAATCCGGTGATCGTTGTCCTGGGGGCGAACGTTGAAACCATTAAACCTATGGTGCCAGGCGATTGTGTTGTGGTCACAAACGAGGCATGGTCTCAGGGTCAAAGTTCATCGCTTCGTCTTGGGCTCGCTCAACTGACAGAGGACATTGAAGGCGTATTGGTGATGCTTGGAGACCAACCCCAGGTAAACCCAAACTACTGCGATTCGATCGTTCAAAAAGGACTGGATTCCGGAAGGATTACCATTCCGTATGTGAATGACCGGCGGGCAAACCCGGTTTATTTCCCTAAGAGTACGCTCGGGAGGTTGTCCGAGGTGACAGGAGATCAAGGCGGGCGGGCAATTTTCTCAGAATTCCAGGTGGAGTTAATCCCTTGGCTTGATGATCTCATGGCGCTGGATATTGATACACCGGAAGACTATGAGAGGCTGAAAGCCTGTTACAGCTGAGATTGTGAGGGGTAAGTTGAGTATAATCGTTTGAAGGTTGCATCCTTCGACCAACTGTTGATTGCGGAGCACGCAAGGCAGGAAAGAATGATGCAAGAAAACAAAGAAAATTAAACCCAGGAGAGTATCTTGATAACGAACGAAGCGGTTTTGAATGCATTAAGCCATGTGATGGATCCTGATCTACACCAGGACCTTGTTAGCCTTGGAATGATCAAGGATATTGCCATTGAGGGGGATGCGGTGAGTTTCACGATCGAACTTACCACTCCCAGCTGCCCACTGAAATCGGTTCTGGAAAATAACGCCCGCCAGGCAGTTTTACAGATGACGGACGCCAAAGTGGTAAAGATAAATATGTCGGCACAGGTCAGGAACCCAAAACCGGTAATCATTGATAAGAATCAGTTCAACCATGTCATCGCGGTTGGTTCCGGAAAAGGCGGCGTGGGGAAAAGCACGGTTTCCGTAAACCTGGCATTGGCGCTGGCGAAAGACGGCGCTAAGGTTGGTCTGCTCGACGCGGACATTTACGGTCCGAATATTCCCCGAATGCTGGGTGTGGACCGGTTACCTGATGGCGAAGGGGAAGGCAAGGTGCCGGTTGCCGAAGCGTTTGGAATGAAAGTCATGTCCGTTGGCTTCCTGGTTCAAAATGGTCAGCCTTTGATCTGGCGCGGTCCCATGCTTCATTCCGCCATACAGCAGTTCATCACCGACTTTGACTGGGGCGATCTCGACTATTTCATTGTGGATCTCCCGCCGGGCACTGGTGATGTTCAACTTTCCTTAAGCCAGACACTGCCATTGACCGGAGCTGTGATTGTCACCACACCAC
>JAYFQB010000279.1:0-8162 GCA_034927385.1 Anaerolineaceae bacterium
AAAAGAGGATTGCCTGACCCGGTGCTTAGGAGGGTTACTCTGCCAAATTGACTGTACGCGTAAATTCCGCGGTGTTCAAGGTAATCACGCCACGAGCCACCCGAGCCTGCAGGCGGGGTGATTAACTCGCCAACCACTTCCAGGCGGTCGCCATAGCTATATTCGTAACCAAGCGGCAGTGAAAGCATTACCTTACCGCTTATATCCTTGGAAATTGTGCCGTGTTCATTGAATGTTTCCGTTTTGAGTACATATCGCACAGACGAGCCTGAGGTTTCGGGTGGCTCTGAAACGACTCCCGTGAAACTGACAACTCCCTCGCCGATGTAATGGCGGATATCCGCAGCCGAGTCACCGGGTAGGCTGAGCCTGTACAGCATGGCGGTCAGGCAACAAACCATAATCAGTAACCCCGCGGGCAGCTTGCGCAGCGGCTTCTCGCGCGGCAACAGGATGAACAGCCCCAGGCTGAGGATGCTTCCCGCCAGCCAGATCTCCCAGCCAAACTTCAGCCAATCCGCCAGAAGCGAGCCGGCTATCGCGGCGAGACCCAACCAAAAGAATGGCATAAAAGCCGGAATGTGGACTTTCGTGTCCTTTTCGGTTGGCAAGTTGGCTGCCGGGTTCATTGAACCGGCGTTGTTCGGTGACTGCTGGGGAGCACCGCTCTGCGTCATTTTCAGGCGAGGCTCTGTAGGACGCTTAGGAGGGTTTCAAGCGCTTTTTGCGCCAGTTGTTCCTTCACCTGGAGGCGGCTGCCTTCGAGCAGGAAGCTAAACTCCTGGTTGACCTCGCCAAACGAAATGCCGCACCAACTCGTGCCAACAGGCTTGTTGGGCGTGGCGCCGCCGGGACCGGCAATACAACTGACCGAAAGGCCAATATCCGTGTTAAAAGCCTTGCGTGCCCCCAGCGCCATCTCGCGCACCACTTCGGCGCTAACCGCGCCATGCTGCCTGAGGGTGTCCCAACGGACGCCAAGCAAGTTGACCTTTGCCTGGTAGGCATAGGAGATCACACCGCCCATGAAGTATTCCGAAGAACCGGGGACGTTCGTGAGGCGGTGACCAATCAGCCCGCCGGTACAGCTTTCGGCGAGGGAGAGGGTTAGTTTCTTTTGGAAAAGCAGTTTGCCAATTTGCGTTTCAAGGTCGTCGGTTTGCATGGGGTCCTCCACCACAACGGATTGAGCCTGATGGCTGTCGAGCGTGTTCCAAAGCCCGATGAGGTTGCGCGCGCGAATGTACGCGGCGGATTCAGGGCTGAGCAAGTTCTCCGCAGCCAGGGTTTCGGGGGCTTCGCCTGCTTCGAGGCGGGTTCTGATTTCGCGAGAGGATATTTCGAGGATGGATAGTTCTTCGAGAAAGACAAGGTCCGCTCCCTGGTCTTTCAGAGACTGAATGTAGGCGAGGTTTGGCGAAAACCCGCGGCGCGGACTGATGACCAACATGGCAGTTTTAATCAGTTGCTCCCACTGGAACCACTGTCCGAAAGTGGGCATCTCACCACTAAAGCTATCCACGCCAATCAGGAAAGCGAGTTTCAGACCGGGGTCAACTTCTCCGCGCAGAACCTCAAGCGTTTCGGACGTGAAGTTGGGACGGTTGGATTTTCTTGCAAGCTCAGCTTCCAGCCGGCTGACGCCAACTTTTAAGCCCGGCTGTTGCAATTGGCGGTAGACCTGATCGGCAGCCAGATGGCAGAGGTCAAAGCGGTGGTCAAACGTAAGAGGGAGGGAGCGTTTGACCATGTCGTGAAGGTTGTGATGACGAAAAACCGGCATCAGTAACACCTCCGCGACATTGTGCCCGCGAGTCTGCAAGGCGCGAACCGCGCCGGTAATCAATTGAACATGCCCCTGGTGGATGGGATCTGCTGACGTTCCGAAGACCAGCAGGATGGGTAGCTCGGTTGGGTTCATGCGTGAATTCCTGGTAACTGTATTTTTTCGATTGCTTCCAGCCAAAGCGCGCTGTTGGCATCGCTGGGCATGCGCCATCCTGACCGGGGCGAGAGACTGATCTCGAGCAGTTGAGGTCCATCCGGGCTGGCAGAGCGTTTAAACTGCTGGCTAAAGAAGCGCCGATAGAAGGTTTTGAGTGTGGTCAGAATTTCGGCAGGGGTGTAAACCCCTTCAAAGCACTCCAAGGCATGGTTAAAAACTACGCCGGGAGTCATCTGTCTGCCAATCCCATAATAGAGGAAAAAATCGTGCAGTTCATACGGTCCGAGGATTTCTTCCGTTTTCTGGTTTGTCTCCCCAATGGCGTCCAGGGGCAGCAGTTCAGGAGAAATCGGCGCCTGGACAATCTCCCGGGCGATGCTTTCGCCTGGCTGCCCAAAAAGAAAACCCGCGGACCAAACCAGCAAACGCAGTAGCAGGGTTTTTGGCAGACCGCAGTTGACGTTGTACATGCTCATGTGGTCACCGTTGAAGGTGCTCCAACCGAGGGCAATCTCGGAGAGGTCGCCTGTGCCAACCAACAGCGCGTTTTGCTGATTGGCGATGTCCATCAGGATCTGAGTGCGTTCGCGTGCCTGGGCGTTTTCGTAGGTAACGTCGTGCTTATCCTGCGGGTGAGAAATGTCAGCAAGGTGTGCCGCAAGGGTTGGACCAATCGGGATCACGCGCTGGACGGCGCCGGATAGGTCCGCGAGGGTTACGGCGCGAACGCGGGAGGAGCTGCTGCTGCCCGGACCGGGCATCTGGATCACCTGAATGCTTTTTCTGTCCAAACCCAAACGGTCAAAAGCGCGGCAACAGACCAAAAGCGCGTGGCTCGAGTCCGCTCCGCCGCTCAAGCCCAACACTACCCCAAGCTGGCGTGTATGCGTCAGGCGGCGCATCAAACCAGTGGACTGAATCTCGAACAGACGGGAAAACTGCTTTTCGGGCTCCGCGTCGCGGATAAAAGGAAAGCGAACCGGTTCGCTATTTTTTACGCTTACCTCTTCCGACCTCAGCGGTTGGGCGGAAAGCGGTTCGCAAACCGCCTGGATGAGTTGGGTTGTAAAGCTAAGCTCCGGGGCAGCCTGGATGCAGATTCCATTCTGCCAGATTTCTGCTTTTCCTGAGAAAACCTGGTCTGTTGAAGACTCACTCGCGCCAGCAGAACAGATCATGGTCACACCTGAGCGGTTGGCAGGGTCGAACATCGTTTGCGGCGTTTCCAATGCAGGCGCAAGCGCCGGCAGGGTTAGCAGGTTGATTAACAGATCGGTTTCCTGATCGCTGGGCGGCTGTAAACCTATTAAGATTTCCGCTTTTCCGAAACGGAACGGTGTTTTTATCAACAGGGGGATCATTTCGCCAGCCAGATTTCCTTTTACGGGTTCTTGCAAGTTTGTTGCGGGGGCAAGAGGTGGGTTTTGGGGAGAAGGGGCAATCATCACCGCCTCAATACATCCGCTGCTGAGCAGAGCAAGTCCCTCATAGACACCCTGCCCGATTGCCAGGGGAAGCCCAAGCAGAACTTTGGAGCGGGATCCGTTGGTGAGGGGAGCAAGATCAATCAGAGCTTGCATCGCTGCCTCCTGCAGGAGTTCCTGGCGGAAAAGGTCTCCGCAGGTTGCTCCAGTCAGACACAGCCGCGGAAAGACGATCCAATCTGGGTTTGAGTTTAGGAGAGGTTGCAAAACACGCCGTATTTCCGCGCTGTTAAATGCCACATCCGCCACGCGCAGCCCGGGGACCACAACTGCAATGCTCAATCCTGAATTCGTAGATGTTTTCGCTGTGTGCATACTGCCTCTTTGACCTAATCATAACAAGATTTTAGATGATAGCTGATAGAATTACGCAACTCATCTACTTTTTCTGGAAACACTTCCATGAGACACAGCCCGCTTTGTTTTCGGTTGTTGCAGTTACTGTTACTGATCTGGTTCGTCGGCGTCACCCCGGTTGTTGCCGCCAAGGAATCAACGCTGCCCGAACCTTATGAATGTTATCGATCTTTCGAAGAAATCACCTCGCGAATGGTTGAGCTGACCAACCTGTATCCGGGTCTGGTTCGCTTGAATACAATCGGACAGACGTTTGAAGGACGACCGATCCAGATTCTTCAATTGGGAATGGAAGTTGAAACGACCTCGAGCCCGCGGCTTGTGATTGTGAGCGGATTGAGAGCCAACGCTCTGACCCAAGCGGAAATCAACCTTAGCTTTGCTGAAAGTTTGTTAGATTCTTACGAAAAAGACGCCAATTCCAGGTGGCTGCTGGAAAAAACTGCAATTCACCTGCTGATAATCGCCAATCCGGACGGACGTCTGGTTGCGGACCAGCAGGCTCTCGCGGGGATCACTCCTACCTGGACCAAGAACCGACATCCGTCCGCTTGTGCCAACGGTAACTGGGGAGTGGCTCTCAACCTGAATTTCAGTTACGGATGGTCGGTGATTGAGCCAAATCCCTGTTCATCGCATTATCCTGGTCCCTCCGCCGCGTCTGAGCCTGAAACCATCGCGATCCAGAATTATCTGGATCAAATCCTGGCTGAAAATCACAACAGCTCATTGGTGCTCGACTTGCAAAACAACGGCGATTTTTTGATAACTCCTTTTCTTTACAGCAGCACAGCCGAAAATCCTTATGAACACAAATTTTTCATGCTGGCGAACAAACTCGCTTATGGAACCGAAGCGATGCCAAAATATGGCAGCAGTCTGACGATTGGCATCACCACCGGTACTCTGACCGATTTTGCGTTTGGTCAGCTTCTGGCGCCTTCGCTGCAATTCAACCTTGGTCCGGATCTGGCGGGAGGAGATATTACCAGTTGTTGGTATTTCGAAGAGACGCTTAAACCAGAAACCCTGTCAATTCTGTTTAGAGCTGCCAAATTAGCGGCGGACCCGTTAACGCAGGCGCAAGGTCCCGAGATTGTGTTCTCGCCTACCGAAGAGGACTCTTTTTCGGTTCATGTCGATGGGCAGGCAGATGACGTGAGTTTCTATCGAACCTGGCTAAGCCCGGAGGATTTCAGCCCGCTTCACCATGCCGCGTTTTCAATGGACATCCCTCCATGGTCTCTGGATGCCGTCATGGTGCCAGTGGTCGGGCAAGCACTGCCAGAATCACCGTATGTGATGGAGTTTCAGAACACCTTTTCCCTTGTTGGAATCACACCCGGAAGGCACATGCTGTACTTCCAGGCATGGGATACAGACCCAACAGGCGCGGCGGGTAACGCGGGGATGATCAACGCTATTGAAATCAACGTGCCGTCGTTTACCTTCATCCCGCTCCTGATTCGTTAATTCTTTTTTAGAATTGACTCTTTTTTTATCAGTATTTAATTAAGTAGTAATAAGTAATAGGGGCTGTTGAAAGTGGGGAAAAGCCTGCCGGAAGACCTGAATCCATAGCGCTGAACGAGAGAAAATTCAACATTTATAATTCCACAGCCGTCTGTGGATAAAACGGCGGTTTTCCTGGATCATCAACAGGACAAACGGTCTGGAAAAAAGGAGGCTGATTCCTTCCACAGCTTATTTAAAAGTTTCCCCGAAGTATCCAAAGGATTTTGAAGGCTTATTCACAGGTTTGGGGCTGGATTTCCACAGTTTTGACAGGGTTATCCACAGATTTCTCACAACCCGTAGGTCTGGCGGTAGTCTATGAGGATGGTTTCTCCCGCGTCTAAAAAGTGGTCCAGGTCCTGGAGCATGTCTTCTTTGCGGTCAGGGGTGAACCCAAGAACTGAAAGGAACTGCAGCCAGGCTTCCTGTTGGGCTGGCTCATCTGCCAACACGGCTGCAGCCTGCCGCCAGGTTTCGAGCAAAGGCCAGAGCACAGCATGCAGCGCGCCGCCCTGCGCCATGGCGTCACAACAGTTGAGAAAGTACCCTTTGCGATGGCGCGAGAGGTTTGGCGGACAGGCAGGCTTTGCGCTGGCGCTAAGCACGGCGTTTTCCCAGGCGGGGCGCCAATCCTGATAGAGAGTCTGGTTTATATAATCGTTACCGATCAGCCTGGCAAGCTCACCCGAAAGTTGCGCTTGCCCAAGCGCCTGGGCTCTCTCGGGGAAGGCAAGCATAAAACGGCGGATCGTCAGGGCGGGTCCATTGAGAGCGGCAACTGAGTTGGCTGCCGCGCCGACGGTCTTGAAATACAGATCCACCCACTCCTGGAAGGTGAGCTCCTGCTCGTCGTTCAGGTCAAACCACTGCTCACGCGCTTTTTCGCCGAATTTGAAGGCGCGGGCGTGAATGTTTTCGGGGTTTTCGAACTGGGAACTGACGCCAGCCTGGATGAACTCGAGCCAGTGGTCTGTGTCGTGCAGGATATTACCGTGATAGCAAAGAGGGAAACCAATCCACGGGTTTTGCCTCAAGCGGCGGTGGTAGGTGTAGTAAGACTGATGGTGATGCTCGATGTCGAACGATATTTCGTAGGTTACCCGCAAAACCTCGCGAGATTGGGGCGGGTCTTCTTTGTGGACAAAGACCATGTCTATGTCGGTTGTGCCGCCCAGCAGGGGTTCGTCACTGATGACGGAGCCAGTCAGATAGACCGCGACGATATCATTCGGTTGGCGAAGCCGTTTGGCAACGTAATCCCGCGCGGTTTTTGTTAGCATTTCCGAATTGATGCGCATGATAACTCCTTAGTCGGACAGTGGCAGGCTCTCCTGGTAGGGCACGAGCTGCAGAGCCTGGCGGATACGGTTGACCATGTAATGCAGTGCTTGCGGGTCGGCGATGAAGTCGAGCTCGTCAGTATCGATGACCAGCAACCGCTGCTGCCATTTTTCCATGCTGATAAACGATTCATATGCCTGGGCGAGTTCCTCAATGTAGGCGCGTTCCATGCTGCGTTCGTAAGGACGGTCGCGATGGGCAATCCGGTGCATGAGGGTGTTAATATTAGCCCGAAGGAATACCAGCAGGTCAGGTTGGGGGATTTTATCCGCCAGCGCGGAGTGGACTTTGCGGTAGATATCAATTTCATCACCGGAAAGGTTAATGCCAGCGAAGAGGGCGTCCTTATCAAAGGTGTAGTCCGAAACGATATTCCTGCCAACCGCGAGGGAAGAAGGAATCACCTGATGTTGATGGGTATAGCGACTCATCAGAAAGAAAATCTGGGTTTGAAAGGCGTATCGCTGCCGGTCGGCATAAAAACTGCCGAGAAAAGGATTTTCCTCAAAAACTTCCAGCAGCAGGTCTGCCTCAAATGTTTCATGAATCAGACGCGCAAGGGTGGTTTTTCCGACTCCAATTACACCTTCAATGGCAATATACACGAGTGTTCACTCCGGCTATTTGAGATGACTAAAACTATACCACAAAGGGAATTTCTGACGACTAAGCAGGCTGGGTTGGATCTTTAAGTTGCTCGTGCAAAAGGCGTGTTGTTTCCGTGAACACGGGCAAGTAACGCATCGCGTCCACGCGGGGGCGGGGCAGGGCTATCGGCATGTCCATAATTACCCGCGCCGGACGGCTGGTGAGCACCAACACGCGGTCTGCCAGGAACACGGCTTCGGATATGGAATGGGTCACCATCAGCACAGTTTTGCGACGTTCATTCCAGATGCGCAGCAACTCGTCCCCCATACGCTCGCGGGTTAGCGCGTCCAACTGGCCAAAAGGTTCATCCAACAGCAAAATCTCGGGATCCTGCACCAGGCAGCGGGCTATTGAAACACGCTGTGCCATTCCGCCTGAAAGTTCATGAGGATACGATTTTTCGAAACCTTGAAGCCCCACCAGGCGGATCATATCCTGAGTCAGGCTGGTTATTTCGTCTTTGGACCGGTGATTGATCTCGAGCGGCAGACTGATATTATCTTTGAGAGTCCGCCAGGGGAGAAGGTTAGGTTTCTGGAAGACCAGCCCGGTTTGGGCTTTGCCTTCAACCCCGCCCGGGAACCGCACGTCCCCTCCGGTTGGCTGAATGAGACCGGCAACCGCGCGGAGTAGTGTGCTCTTTCCTCCTCCTGAGGGACCAACAATGCAGACGAAGGCGTTGCGTTCAATCGAAAAGCTGATCTTATCGAGCACTTCCAGGTAGCCGTCAGTTTCGACAAAGCTTACCTCGAGCTCTCTTACCTCAAGAGCAACGTCACTTTGTGAAGGCATCGCTGAACGCCTCTCTGGCATCGATTTGCTTGGTCATCAAACCCAAATTAAGCAAGACATGCTGCATATTCTCCCAG
>JAYFQB010000313.1:0-2124 GCA_034927385.1 Anaerolineaceae bacterium
TTTCTTCGCTGACCGCCTCCGCCAGCCCAAAACTGAATAAATCCTGCTGGAGAGGGATGCCTTCTTCGAGCGTATTTGTCAGGTAAATGCCCAGGCGGTCGTTCAGTTCCTCCACTCCGGTTTCTTTGAGAGTCATACCGAGCTTCATGTGGGCAATGGTATAAGGAGCCATCATTAACTCAAAACCAAAGAGCCGTTTTAGCAGATTATCATTCACATAAGCTGGCCAACGACCTTCCTGCCCTTTGAATCCCTGGTAAATAAACTTAATGGTCTCATTCAAAAAAGTGGCAGTACCAACCGCAGGGTCCAGTATCTGCACACGGGGCACTGAGATCTCTGTGGTGGTGCGGTCTTTGCGGTCGCCGGGGTGGCGATAGGGTTGAGAGGCAACGGTCTGTGTGATCATTTCGTCACTGGCAAGACCCTTTGAAATGCCGAAGTCCTCCTTCAGTATGCGGTCTACTTGCCGGACGATATATCTGACGACAGGAACTGGCGTGTAATAAGCGCCCATCTTTTTCCGCTCATTGGGGTCATATTCCTGCAGGAAGTCTTCATAAAAGTGAATGATCGGGTCCCTGTCTTCGACCGTTTCTTCCTGAACCTTTAAATGCCTGTGAACAATATCCTGAACATTGCTGACGCTAAAGATCTCGCATAACTCATCGACAATATAGGCAAGGCGAGTGTCGAAGTTTGGTCCAACGATGTGGTCAAAAAAATGTAAGAGGAAGGGATTGCTTTTTGGCACGAGGTCTCGCGCTTCGCCCCGCGTAAAGTTTTCTGATGTTGAGTCGCTGTAACGCGCAACGAACAACCCATAAACCAAGGTTTGGGCATACATATCGGCAAATTTTTCTGGTTCAAGGTCGTGGACAAGCAGCTCTTTCATCATCCCATAGATACGGAGCAGCTCCTGACTTTTTGCATCTTCTGTTTTGAGAAACTCAATGACATTGTCGCGGATTCGGCGGGCTCTGCCGCCCATAATCTGCGCCAAACGTAACCCACTGGTGATTTGTTCTGGTGTCTGCGAGAGGAAAGCCTCAAGCTCACCCACCAGGCTTTCCGCGTTTTCGGGCAGCTTAAGCAGCTTACCGTTTTTGACCTGACCTATTCGGATAGACTTGTTTTTTTCGCCATTTCTGAAAAAACGAAATTCCAGATAATCGGTCAGAAAGAGGCTTGCGTAACCGTGATATCGCTTCATCTGGTCAGTTTTTTCAATTTTGTCCAGATCGGTGTTAATGTCTTTGGCTTCTGCGTAACCTTTGATGATCTTGTGGTTCGACTTCTTTAGAAAAACAAAATCCGGAGCACCGTGTTCAGACCGCTTCGGATCGTTGACAACGAGGATGTCTTCGAAGCTCGACATTAACCGTTGAAGGGCTGGGCGGTAGGCATGCTCTTTAGCCTGCCCACTGTTAAATTGTTCGACAACTTCAGATAAGTAACGCTTGATTAACCCCAATCGATCAATTTCGTTCATGCTCTAAATCTTATCACATTGAACAGAGACCCCAAAGGATTGAGGTTGGCTTTTTCTATAGTGAAAAGTGAAAAGACAATGGTGGCGAGGCTTGTTTATTGGCGTTTATGGCTGGGCGTAATGGCTGAAAAGAACCTTCTTCCGTCACCTGCCCCCTCTATTTTCCCTCTACCGAGTGGTTTTTTTGATTTGCTCCAGCGGAAGGCTAAAGGCAAATTGTCGGGTTATCGCAAGGACAACGATTTCACTGGTGGAGGAATCAAACCTCCAAACTCCCGATACCAACCCCAACCAAGCGGTATAATCGTGTCACTATGCAAGAACTGATCGTCGCACTGCACATGCACACCGTCTACTCAGACGGAACTGGCACTCATGCCGAGCTGGCTGCCGCGGGGTTAAAGGCTGGGGTGGATGTGTTGATCGTTACCGATCATAATCTGTTGGTGAACAGCGTTGAAGGCTATACGCAGGAAGGCAAGCGCAAGCTACTGCTGCTTTCCGGCGAAGAAGTTCACGACCGCACCAGTCCGGTCGGTGGTAATCATCTCCTCGTGTTTGGTCACAACCTCGAGCTTTCCAGCTATGCCCCCAACCGGCAGCAGCTAATTGACCAGGCGCGATCCGCTGGC
>JAYFQB010000274.1:0-4558 GCA_034927385.1 Anaerolineaceae bacterium
TTGGCATTGCTGGAAACAGCGTCGATCTACGTTTTGCTGGTCGTGTTGGTTTTGCTGTTTGCCAATCCGTTGATCGCAACCTTCTTTGGGGGATAAATTATGCTTGATCTTGACCTTAGTACCATCATCTGGGAGATTATCAACTTCCTGGCCCTGACGGTGATTCTGTACTTCCTGGTCTTCAAACCGATGACAAAGCGTGCCGAGGAACGGTCTATCGAGAAAGCAGCCCTTAGGGCAGCCCTGCAGAAGGATCAAATGGATGCCGAGCAGAGGCTTGAGGAGCTTGACCAGCGTTTGTTAAACCTGGATGAGGAAATTGAAAAAATCACCGACCAGGCGTACATCAACAGCCAGAACCAACAGAAATCTCTGTTGGATGCAACCCATGAGGAAGCCAGGTTGATTATGATGGAGGCAATAGGTCAGGCTCGTAAAGAACAGGAAGTGGATATCAAGCGATTACAAAATGACCTAACGGAAACGGTCATCAGGATCAGCAATGACACACTGCGTGAGGTTACTCCCGCGCAGGTCCACGAACAACTGGTCGAGGAAATGACCCGCAACATCTGGAACAAAGGACGCAATGACATGCGTATGGTACAAAAAATCCGTGCATCCCTTGAGGAAAGAATCCCGACTGTGGAAATCGAAGTGCCGCGGGCACTCACAACCGACCAACATTTAAAGCTGATCAACACCTTCAATGCCCTGGCAGACAAAGAAGTGGAGCTGGAGGTCACTGTAAAACCAGAACTCGTGAGTGGAATCCGCGCGAGAGTTGGAGATATCGTCCTGGATAACACCATCTATGCACATTTGGAAGCCCTAAGGGATGAGATAGGTCAGAAATTGGAAACGGCGGCAAAACCTGAATATGATTGATTTGGAACTTGCGACCGAAAAGCGATTATACAACTTGACCGACCGGCTGAGAGAGCGTGACCCCTTGTCCATCCCGAAGGAAGATTTCCTGGAGGAAGTAAAGGCGCATGTGGCGGAACGCTTGCCAGAGCGCTCCAAAGCTCTCAGCACGGAACATCTTGTCAGCGAATTAAGGTCCGTCAGCCATCAGCAAAAACACCAGATCTTCATCCACAGCGTTGGTACCGTTGAGCATGTGGGCAATGGGATTGCCACGCTTAGCGGGCTGCCGATGGTGCACCTTGAAGAATTGGTGGTTTTCCCAAACGGCGTTGAGGGCATGGTGTTGAACCTCGACCGCACGCATGTGGACGTAATCCTGTTGGGGGATGATAAAGGCATTCGCGGTGGGGATGTGGCAATCGGGACGGGCAAACGGCTCAGCATCCCGGTCGGGACATCCTTTTTGGGGAGGGTGGTGGACCCGCTCGGAAATCCGATGGATGAAACCCGCGCGATCATCCCTTCGGAATATCGATCCGTGGAACGTATCGCGCCGGGTGTGATTGACCGCGCGCCGGTTGATACCCCACTTTTCACCGGCACCAAGATTATCGATACCCTGCTTCCGTTGGGGCGGGGACAGCGCGAATTGATCGTTGGCGATCGCCAGGTCGGCAAGACTACCCTGGCATTGGACGCGATTCTCAGCCAAAAGGGCACGGATGTCCGCTGTGTGTACGTCTCGATCGGGCAGAGGAAGACATCGGTATTAAGCGCGCTTGAAACCCTGAAAGCAGGTGGTGTGTTGAACCAGACCATCGTGATGGTTTCAAGCCCCGATGATCCTCCCGCGCTGCGTTATCTGGCGCCGTACGCGGGCGTGACCATGGCTGAGTACCTGCTGGATAACGGCATGGACGTGTTGATTGTTTATGATGACCTCTCAAAACACGCCGACACCTACCGCGAGATGAGTTTGCTTTTGCGGCGACCACCCGGACGGGAAGCCTACCCAGGCGACATTTTCTATCTGCACTCGCGCCTGTTGGAACGCGCCTGTCGTTTGAACGAGGCTAATGGCAGCGGCAGTATCACGGCGCTGCCGATCGTAACCACCCAACGCGGAGATATATCGAGTTACATCGTGACCAACCTGATCTCCATCACAGATGGGCAGATCGTATTGGATGCGAATGAGTTTAACAAGGGCAATAAGCCTGCCATCGACGTCGGCAAGTCTGTTTCGCGCGTAGGATCCGCGGCGCAGGAGTCGGCGATGAAATCTGTGGTCAAAGCGTTAAAACTGGAGCTTTCGCAATATGAAGAAGTGGCGCGGTTTGCCCGCTTTGGCACAGAGGTCAATGAAGCCACGCGCAAGCAAATCGAACGCGGGCAGAGGCTGAACGCCTTGCTGCGGCAAGGTCCCAACCAACCGGTTCGCTTTGAGGATCAGGTGGTGCAATTCTTTGTCCTCACGAATGGTTTTATGGATGATATTAAACCTGATCAAGTGCCAGCGTTTACCGACGATATGCTGGGCTATTTGCATAATCATGCTCCCCAGGCGATTGATGCCATCAAACATGAACGCAGCTTGAGCGAGGAAACCAAGGCAGACTTGAAACAGGCATTAGGGGACTTTTTCCACCTGTGGGAAAAGAAGGAGAAACAGAACAAATGAAAATGGTCATGGCGATCGTTCCTAAAAAATACGGAGAGGATGTGCTTTCGGCTCTTATCAATGCCGGCTTCACAGCCACCTACTCCGAAACGCGCGGCGGCATGCTGCGCCAGAGCCAGTATACGCTGTATATCGCCGTTCGCAGCAGCGATGTCCAGGCAGCTCTGAATGTCATCACGGACTCCTGTAACGAGATAGAGACTATCCACCAGGGGTATGGGTTGCGGGGCGACTGTGAGCCGCATATGGCAAACGAAGGCGCGCCGCTGGGCAAAAGCGCGGCAGTGGTCTTTATCTGGACGCTCGACAAGTTCCAGGTGGGCTAAACCGAATGTCTGAAGGCAAGGAACGCGCGGGAGCACGGCTCGCGAACCTCGAAGCGATCGAACCGCTGCTTGGTTCGCTGCGGGTGCTTTCGTTGAGCACCATGCAGATGGCTCTCAACCGCCAGCAGTCTTTAACGACTTATGCCAACAGGTTCTCACTTCTGGCAGCCCAGGTGCACTCACTGGCGGGAAAAAAGCGCGAACAGCCGGAGGTGGAAGAGGATTTTGGGTATAAGCGAAAGCCTCGAAGTCATGTGTTGGCTGTTATTGGCAGCTCCCGCGGAATTTGCGGTCAATACAACAAACAATTAGCCCGGTTGGCCTCTGAGCACATCGCCGCGGAGGAGAAGTCGCCGATCAAGGTGTTGGCTTTTGGCTCCAGAGTGCAGCGCGCATTGATCCAGGAAGGGGTCGGTTTCGAAGGGTGGGAGACACTGGCACACGGCTCAATGCCGGATTATGACCTGGCAGCGAAGTTGATGCGGGGGTGGGAAGTTGGGCAGCGGGCAGGAACGCTCGAGAGGGTCGATATCCTGTCCTTTAAAAAAAGCTCTAAAAGCAACAGTTACCACCCGGTTTTCACCCCATTAATGCCAACCAATAGTATGGAATTCCCGGAAGCCGACACAGGCGATCTGCCTTGGCCCCCTCCGATTATCGAAGGCGACCCGCAGCGGATGCTGGAACAGATCGACACCCACCTGCTGGCAATTCGTTTTTACCAGCTTATTCTGGATGCGATCGCTGCGGAGAACCTCTATCGCTTCCGCCTGCTCGAAGAAGCAAAGGAGAATACTTCCGCGCTGCTTGAGGAGCTTCAGTTAGCCATCAAGTCTGAACACCGCAAGGAAATCACCCAACAATTACAGGAACTGCTGGTCGGTTCAGGCATGCTCGCGCAGCGATAGCGCAGCCAACTGGTTGCCGGTCTTAATCACCCGCAACAATCATGGGCAGGTAAACCCTCGGTAAAACCCGGAGGTGGATAACCGCGGGTTGTGAATCCCTCGTTCCGTCGTTCACGATGAACCCCAAGCTGTCTTCTCCGATGAATCCGTCGAAGGGGGTGTAGATGATTTCCGGCGCGATGCCGCTCAGCGTTCAGTTGGATGGTAGTGAATGCTAAATACATACCAGGGCAAAATGCGCCGGGAATGGGTGGGATGGTCATTTTTTATGATTGGCATCTCATCTTTGCCAGTACGGGGCATGAAAAAAGAGGTGCTCGCTAATCTAAAGTGTGATAATGGTGTGAGACTTTATTTTTTCAGTCCCCAGGGTTTACTTCTTCGAATAACCCAAAAAAATCATTCCTGTGAGATCAGGAAAGATGGGCTTGAGCAATAAGGTGCAGAGCAGTCCTTAAGGGACAAATCCGGTATTTTGTATTCATGCAATTCGTTCCCTGAATTATCCAGGAGCGTTAAATTTTCCTGATCCATCACAATCCAGTAATCGCCATTTGTTCCATGCCACTGCCAGAACCTCCTCCGGAGATCAGGGTCTAATCCCGTATTACTTGAAAAATTGATTAAATCAGAACCGTCTGAATAGCGCCGAACGATGTCCAAACCACACGACTCACCTGGTAGATTAGAAGAGTAAAACGCCCCGGAAGAAGTTATCACCGTATTATTGCAGCAAGTTTGTTCAATGCTCACAACCTCCCCATTGGCAGGAT
>JAYFQB010000021.1:0-8574 GCA_034927385.1 Anaerolineaceae bacterium
CGATCTCGAAAAGCACGTTGAAGGTCAGGTGCTGAGAAAGACCGCGCCTTTTCCGATCCAGAGCTATCACGAACTCGTCCGCAAGGTTGCCCAACTCTCCTTCCTGAATAAAGATTTTTTGCTCTTTTTCCGTGGTCAAAGCCAGGACTTCCAGAATAAGGCTGGTTCCAGCACGTTTTACCCCGCGATCTACCGCAAAGACATCCTGACCGCCCAGGAAATTCGCTCCCGGTTTGAGCTGCTTGATATTGCCACCTACAAACTGATCGAAGCGTTCGACCGCGAAAAACTTGACGGTCGGGTGGACGTCCGGCGCAAGCAGTACATCGCCTGGAGCATCCTGCAACACTATGGCGTCTGCGACACGCCCCTGCTCGACCTGACCCAATCCCTGCGCGTCGCCGCGACTTTCGCCCAGCTCGGCAACCAGGCTGAGCGAGGCATGGTGTATGTGTTCGGGCTGCCCTACACCACCAACCGCATCACCTACAACAGCGAACAGGATCTGGTGATCATTAGGTTGCTTTCAATCTGCCCGCCCGAAGCCTTACGCCCGTATTTTCAGGAGGGTTACCTTTGCGGCACGCTCGACATCACCGACACGTACGTCAATAAATCCGAGTTGGACTTCAAAAACCGTCTGATTGCCAAATTCTCAATCCCCACGGCAGACTCCTTCTGGGGCAGTGGGTTCTCGCGCATTCACAAAAACCTGCTCTTCCCTGAAAACGACCTGATTGAGGCAATTTGCGCACGCATCCGCGAGGAGATATTTGACGAAATGAAGTCCGTTTTTGTCAGCTAACGTTTGCGCGGAAGCTGTTTTTTGCATCTCTGCTCTTCCCCGCAACCCCAAAGCCCCTCACATAGCCCTAAACGTTGATAACGACACGATCTATCACCGCCTCTTTTTGCCGTCGATTGTGAAGTTCCAGTTTAATTACCGGTGATACAAACTTTCTTAACCAGGCTTTATCGGTGTCCCGGGAACCTATTTGCGGTACAATCCAAAAGTTCATATGGAAAAGAGACTGAAGGTCCGCAACTCGGCTAAGGCGGTGATCATCCGCGATGGAAAGATCCTCGTGATCATCAAACAAGACCAGGAGGGTCCCTACGCCGTGCTGCCTGGTGGGGGGCAAAACTGGGGCGAAACACTACCTGAGGCGCTAATACGGGAATGCCAGGAGGAGATCGGGGCGGATGTGAAGGTGCGCAAGCTGCTTTTTATCCGCGAATACCGCTCCAGCCAGCACGAATTCTCGCGAATCAATCCCGACATTCACCAGGTGGAGTTCTACTTCAAATGTAAGCTGCCCAAGGATTACGAACCCTCGCGAGGCACTCATCCCGATACCGGGCAGCTCGAGGTCCGCTGGGTGGACCTGGACAAGCTCGCCGAGGTTGATCTCTTTCCCCATGCGATACACCCCCTCCTGGCAGACCTCAGACACAGCTCTTATCCCGTCTACCTTGGCGATTGCAACTGACAATTTCCCATCCCCGCAAAGGTATAATAGACCCAAATAAAACAGATCATGCCCCGGAGGCATACCATGCGCCAATCTTTTCTGACCAACGACCAGCTGCTTTTTTTGCAAACCGAAAAGCAAAGCCTGAATGAGATTCTTGCTTCTCTGAAAGCCTTCAATCTCAGCGATGAATCCCTGCACAACCTGCGAAAGGCAATTGACCAACTCGACGAATTATTCCTGATCGTGGCAGTGGGTGAATTCAACGCCGGGAAAAGCGCGTTGGTTAACGCGATGTTGGGCGAGAAGGTCTTGACCGAAGGTGTCACCCCCACCACCGCCCGCGTCACTCTGGTACGCTTTGGTGAAACGGTTGGTGAGCAGGTTGTGGACGACGGTTTCGCGATTGTCACCCACCCCCTGGCGCTGCTTAAAGAGCTGAACATCGTGGATTCCCCCGGTACCAACGCCATCAACCGTCAGCATGAACGCCTCACAAACGAATTTGTGCCCCATTCCGACCTGGTGCTTTTTGTCACCTCCGCCGACCGCCCTCTGACAGAGAGCGAACGTCTCTTCCTTGAGAAGATTATCGCCTGGGGCAAGAAAATTGTGATTGTAATCAACAAGAGCGACATTCTCGAAGACGCCCAGGCTCGCCAGGAAGTGGAAGCCTTCGTGCGCGAGAATGCTGCGAATATTCTCAAATCTCAACCCGAAGTCTTCAGCGTTTCCGCGAGGATGGCACAAAAAGCCGCACTCGCGGCAACTGATGCCGAGCGAGAGGCTTCCCGCTCCGCCAGCGGCATCACCGCTCTTGAGCGCTACATCACCGAGACCCTGGACGACAATTCACGCCTGGAGTTAAAACTGCGAAACCCGCTTGGCGTCGGGACGCATCTGTTGGAAGAAGCGAAGTCCCGCACTGAGGCACAGACGCGTGAGATCAGCGAAGACATAATCCTCGCTTCTTCTCTGGAAGGGATGTTGGAAAATTACCGCCGCGAACTGGCGGCTGAGCTTTCACCCCGCCTGGCGGACGTGGAAAACATCCTCAACGGCTTCGAAAATCGCGGGCAAGAGTATCTGGACAACACCATGAAACTCACCCGCATTCTCGACCTTGCCAAGCCGGATAAGATCAAAACTGAGTTCCAGGCGGAAGTGCAGGCGGATGTCGCGGAAGAGATCGACGGAAAGGTTCGCGGCTTGATCGACTGGCTGGTGGATAAAGACCTTAACGTCTGGTACCAGGTTGCTGGCGCGTTGGAACGTCGGCAGGCACAGTCCCAAAAATCACTGCCAACCGGAGCCAACCCCCAAACCGAACGCCGCCGCCAACTGATTGACAGCGTCAGCACAACCATCAAAGCCATCGTCAACCAATACGACCGCAAGCGCGAAGCCGAACAGCTCGGAGACTTCGTGCAGGAGTCGGTTACGCAGACCGCCCTGTTTGGCGTGGGGGCGGTTGGTATTGGCGCTTTGGTGGCGACGGTTCTAACCACCAAAGCCCTCGATGTGACCGGGATCGTAACCGCCGGCGCCCTGGCTGTTTTGGGGTTATTTGTGATCCCTTACAAGCGCAAGCAAGCCAAAGAAGCCTTCAAAGAAAAGATGGCAGAACTGCGGGAAAATCTGATGAAAACCCTTTCCGCCACCTTTAAACGCGAGAGCGATAGCGCCACCCAACGCCTGGAGAGCAACATCGCCCCCTATACCACCTACGTTCAGGGTGAGAAAGCCCGCCTCCAAACAGACAAAGAGACTCTGGACGGCTTACAAGCCCGGCTTGAAGACCTCAGCCGCTCCATACCCAGCCTGCTGGTATAACCCTGTCGATACACAAACGAAGCGGAAGACCCGAAAAGATCTTCCGCTTCGTTATTTAAGAAAAGCAATAGCGCGGCTGGAATCAGCCCTTGTGATCGACCAGCGTTCCAACCTTTTCGCCGCGTAAAGCCCGCATCAGATCGCCGGGTTTCCAGAGATCCAGCACCAGGATTGGCAGGTTGTTTTCCATGCAAAGGGTCACAGCAGTCGAATCCATCACGTTAATCCGCCGCGCGAGGATTTCAAGATAGGTGAGCTTATCAATCCGCACAGCATCCGGATTGGTTTTCGGGTCCTTGTCGTAGATGCCGTCCACCTTGGTGGCTTTGATGACCACGTCCGCTCCGATTTCCGTCGCGCGTAGGGCAGCGGCGGTATCCGTGGAGAAGTAGGGGTTTCCGGTGCCTCCGCCAAAGATCACCACGCGGCCTTTTTCAAGGTGGCGAATGGCGCGCCTGCGGATGTATGGCTCAGCCACCGTGCGCATTTCAATCGACGACATGACGCGTGTCACCACGCCTTTTTTCTCGAGTGCATCCATCAGAGCCAGGGCGTTCATTACGGTTGCCAGCATCCCCATGTAGTCTGCCGTCGCACGATCCATACCGGTGTTTTCTCCGGTCGCCCCGCGCCAAAGGTTTCCCGCGCCAATCACGATCGCCACGTCCACCCCGGTCTCATGCACCGACTTTACCAGGTCCGCGATGGAGCGTGCCTGTTCGGGGTCAATCCCCTGCCCGTTTGGCGCCGCGAGTGACTCGCCGGAGAGTTTTAACAGGATGCGCTTGTATTTTGCAGTTTCGTGAGTTTCAGTCATGCTATCTCCTTTGTCTGGTACTGGCAAAATAAGAGCCAACCAGTCGGTTGGCTCTTTTGTTTATTACGCAGCCTCTTCTTCTTCGGAAGGCTTTTGGGTGGTTTCGCCCAGTTGCCATCGAATGAAGCGGCGGATCACGATTCGCTCACCCAGAGCGGCAACGCGGTCATTGATCAGATCAGTAACAGTGCGGTTCTCATCGCGAATATATTTCTGATTGAGCAGCACAGTCTCATCCTTGAATTTCTTCATGAAACCTTCGACGATCTTAGGGATAATCGCTTCTGGCTTACCTTCCGCGCGGACGCGTTCAGTGATCAGGGCGGTTTCTTCGGCGATCACTTCTTCGGGGATGTCCGCTTCGGAGACATACTTGGGGGACACGGCAGCGATCTGCAGCGCGATTTCGTGGGCAAGTTCTTTGAAAGTGTCGGATTTGGCGACAAAGTCGGTTTCTGAGTTGATTTCAACCACAACAACCAGGCGACCTTCGCTGTGGATGTAGACTTCCAGACGGCCTTCAGAGGCTTCGCGGTTGGCACGTTTTTCAGCTTTCTTAAGACCTTTCTCGCGGAGTTCTTCAAGGGCTTTGTCAAAATCGCCGTCGGAGTTTTGCAGCGCGGTTCGGCAATCCATGATGCCGCAGCCGGTCTTTTCGCGCAGTTCTTTGATCATGTCGATGGTAATTTCCATATTTTTTCCTCTCTTGTATCAAGCTCCGAAAAGCTCTTATTCCTTATCGCTCTGTGCGGCTGCGTCTGCGTCGGCTTCAGGCTCGTGTTCGTAAACGATCTTGGCGCGGGTCGCGTCGCCGAGCAGCATTTCGTCGTCAAGTTCCTCATCGTCATCGATGCGGCGGGAGATGGTGGAACGGGTTTCAACCACTTCTTCCTCTTCCTCATCCTTGCGCATCATCTTGCCTTCAATCACCGCGTCCGCCATGCGGCCAACCAACAGTTTGATGGCGCGAATGGCGTCGTCATTGGAGGGGATTACGTAATCGATCTCGCTGGGGTTGCAGTTGGTATCGACCAAAGCGATCACCGGGATGCCCTTTGAGTTGGCTTCGCGCACAGCGGTATCTTCGCGTTCGATGTCGATGATGAAGAGCAGGTCAGGCAGAGTCTTCATATTGCGAACGCCGCTGAGACGGGTTTGCAGACGGGTGATGTCGCGCTGAATCAGCAAGCCTTCTTTTTTGGTGAGCTGATTGATCTCGCCGGTTTCGAACAATTTTTCGAGGCGGGTCAGTTCAATAATACGCTGCTGGATAGTAACCCAGTTGGTCAGCGTGCCGCCCAGCCAGCGCTGGTTCACGTAGGGCATGCCGCAGCGTTCAGCTTCTTCCTGGATGGTTTCCTGAGCCTGGCGCTTGGTGCCGACGAAAAGAATGCTGCCGCCAGCGGCGACGGTATCGCGAACCTTGTTGAAGGCGTCGTCCAGCAGTTTGACGGTTTGCTGCAGGTCAATGATGTGGATGCCATTGCGTTCGGTAAAGATATAAGGACGCATTTTGGGATTCCATTTATTGGTTCGATGTCCAAAGTGGACGCCGCTCTCGAGGAGCGCTTTCATAGAAACAGCGGGCATGATAACTCCTTTGCGTTATGCCTCCGCCCGGCTTTGCGACCGCTCCTAACCCATTTTGGGCACGCGGGAGAGTCTGATCCTGGGCGTGTGTAATAGTAGTCCCCGGCAAATACCGGAGCCGCTGCATAGTATATCATAAAGTTTGTCAAATCCAGGGGAAATGATTAACTTTAGTCAAACAAGATAATCTTTCACTCAAACACCACATCCCAAAGGTGCACGTGAGCAGGTTTTTTTTCGTCAAGGCTCTCGAGGCTCAAATGGATTGAGGTGATGGTCAGGATCTGCCCAAAATCCAATCGAACTGGATGGAGAGCTTCATTTCCCGCATCAAAACCTTCAAACTGATAATGCCGCCCCTGATCGTCAATCACTTCAACGCGAATCGCGCTGCGCGCGTTCCCCAGCCAGGCTGTCACAGACCGCAGCTCGACAGCTTCCTCAAACACGAGCATCAGGTTTAGCGGGTTGGCTTCGAGGGTGCGGATCAGGGTGCCTTTGTCGCCATCGAAGGCGTCCGCCACCTGACCAATATCCAAAAATGGATGAGTCACTTCCACTATCTGCCCCAGCAAGCCCACCCGGTCCACCTGCGGCTGCTTTCTCTCAGCTTGCTCAGCGGCAAAAACAGCTTCAACGCCTGGCGCGTAATCCAGCGAGACGAAGTAAAAGCCTGGGTTGCCGTCCGGATATGCCAAAACATCCAAAACCTGGATATCCGCGAACTTCGGGTTTTCCAACAACCCGGCGTATTCTTGCGGCGGCATGATGAACACCTCTTCTTCTTCAAAAGGGATGAAGTAAGTGTTGTGTTCGTCAAGCGTGCCCATTTTGAGCGGCAGTGGATCGCCCAAAAAGTAGCGCATGATCACATCGGCATTGTTTGCCCAGGTGGGACTGAGCGTCAGATTTGACTGAGGATAGGCTTGTTTAAACTCCAGAATTTCAGCGCTAAGCTGCTGACCGCCCCACTGCATGCCGTAGAGCGAGTAGTCACTATACCATGTGGGTCCATTGAGCACCGCATCGCGCGTCATCCATCCAGCCGTCGCGGTCAGCGCCAGCGCCAGCCCAAAAGCGAGAGGGCGCCAGTTCCTGAGCTTTGTGCTAAGCCAAACAAGAGCCTCATTCATGCCCAAAGCCGTCAGAAGTGCCAGCGGCACGATCATCACCAGCAACCGTGTGATTGCAACATCCACTAAAGCCGCTCCGGACGGAGCTGCCAGAAGCCCGATCAAAAGTATGCGGTTAGCTGGCTGCCGCCACTTTTTAGCGCAGCCCCACAAGCCGAGCAGCGTGAATGGCAGGAATAGCCAAGGAAGATGCCCGTATCCCTTCATCAGATGGCGGACGAGGTCAGTGTCGTTGGGGAAGTACCAGTAATAAGGGTTAAAGCCTTTGAGCCAGCGCAAGAAGAACTGTCCAAATTTATTCATTAGGCTGGTTCCGCCGATCCAGTAGGAACGGACTATGCGCAGGTGCTGCCCGAAGGCTTCGGCATGTGTCAGACGGAAGATCAAATAAGGGGCAGCCAAAAGCACCAGGGCTGCCAAACCCATCCGCCAGCTTTTGGGGTCCGCGAAGTGGTAACGCCAATCCACCACCAATAAGATCACGCCGCTGATCACAACAACCAACTGCAGCGGACTGTAACTATAAAAAGTCAGTGCGCCAGCGGTTAGGGCGGGGATCAACCATCGCCGGTCCTTGAGGCGGTAGTTGGCATACAGGAACAAAAACAGGCAGTAGAGCGATGCCCCAAGCGTGGTTTCGAAAGCGGTGCGCGAGTGGAGAAACCAGGCTGGGATGACACTCACCAGGTAAGGCGTCAGCCACCAAAACCGCGCCTGCAGGTGGTCACGAAGGTAAAGCCCGCCGCACAGCGGAAAAACGAGGCTGAGCACTGCCAGCAGACCGCGCGTGAGCCAGACGGAGTTGGGCAGCCAGGTAATCAACACCTGAAGCCACACCGAAAGCGAAAGGTTGTATTGCCCGCCGTTCTCAAAGTAAACCGGAAGAAAGCTGCCGTCTCCACCAAATAACCCGCGTGAAACCAGGTCCCTGGCGGTCATTGTCTGAATGGCTTCGTCCGAGAAGAAGTAGATCGGGAATTTATCCAGGGCAATCAACCGCGTTAGCAGGTAGAGCACCAGCCCAAGCCAGAAAAGGATAAGGGCGGTGTTTGATCTTAACTTGGTAGAAATCTGTTCTGACACAAAATGATTTTAATAGATTTTCCTTTTTACGATGGATCGGCAGCGGAAGTATTTGTTGTTTTTGGACATGGTGATTTGAGTGTAGGGGAATTGGCCATTCGCAGCCACAGCAAAAGCGCCGTCAGACCAAGCCCATCGTTCATCTCACCCCGGTCGATGATGCCCTCCACCTCGTTCCTCGAGAACCAACCCACCTCGCTAATCTCATCCGGGTCAAAACTGCCCGTGCGTTCACCAACACGGCAAAAAACGACATGGAACAACTTGTTGCTGCTGCCTTGTTGGGGATAGTAGGTGTACACCAGCCGGTGATCGAAGGACTCAAACCCGGTTTCTTCCCACACCTCTCGCCGGGCAGCTTCCAGCACATCCTCGCCCGACTCCACTCCCCCCGCCGGCACTGACCACCCGCAGGTCATGCTAGTGTAGCGCGGCACACGGCAAAGCACCACCTTCCCTTCGCCATTCTCCGCCACCACACCAACCGCCGGATGCGGATATTCAACGTAATGAAACCGCTCAATGATGAATCCGTTCGGCTGGCGCACGCGGTCAATATGCAGGTTGAGGTAATCACTCTCAAAGATTGTTTCGCGGCTCAGGCGCTCGGGCATCTGTTTATCATCACTCATCAGGTCTGCCTTGT
>JAYFQB010000137.1:0-5769 GCA_034927385.1 Anaerolineaceae bacterium
CACTCGTGGTGCCCTCAATCTCGCCCTACAACATTGGCATTAATAATGCTCATATACCATTTATATACTAATCCTATACTCGCGAAAAGATAAAACAGGCAAAATGCGATAGAATCAGCCTAACAATGGAGCATCATTCAATCAATAACATGACAACAACACAACGTATCACGGATGATCTGGCTGCGATGCTGGCAGTCTTCCCTCTGGAAGTTGCTCGTGCTGTTCAAGACAGAAATAATTTCGACAACTTACTTGAGGTTATTCTCGACCTGGGTCGAAATCCGAGCGCGCGCTTCACAACCGGCGAGGTTGAGCTGCTGCAGGAAGCAGTAACCCACGACGACCTGAAATATGTCACGGACCGCATTGGCGATTTTGACGCGGACAACCGCGCGGGGATGGAACGCACACTCCACCGCATCTCTTCAATTCGCAACCGACGAGGCAAAGTGGTTGGGCTTACCTGCAGGGTGGGGCGGGCGGTCTATGGAACCATCGAAATTATTGAGGACCTGGTTGAGTCAGGAGAGAGCATCCTAATCCTTGGCAAGCCTGGAGTCGGAAAAACCACCATGCTGCGCGAAGCTGCCAGAATCCTGGCGCAAAAGCATCGCGTGGTGATCGTGGATACCTCCAACGAAATTGGCGGGGATGGAGACGTGCCCCATCCGGCTGTCGGCGCGGCAAGGCGCATGCAGGTGCCTAAGCCTTCGCTGCAGCATGAGGTCATGATTGAGGCTGTCGAAAACCACAACCCCGAAGTGATCGTAATCGATGAGATCGGGCGAGAGCTCGAGGCGCTTGCCGCCCGTACGATTGCTGAACGCGGTGTGCAGTTGATCGGCACCGCGCACGGCAACGGGCTCGAAAACCTGCTGCTCAACCCAACGCTTTCGGACCTGGTTGGCGGGGTTGAGTCCGTCACGCTTTCTGATGACGAAGCCCGGCGGCGTGGGACCCAAAAGACTGTGCTGGAACGCCGTTCCCCCCCAACCTTCACGGTCATGGTCGAGATTATCGACCGGCAGCGGGTGGTGGTCCACCGCGACGTCGCCAGCTCGGTAGACGCGATTCTGCGCGGTTACCCCATGCTGCCCGAGGAACGGTATCGGGATGAGAACGGGAAAGTCCACATTATAAAAACAACGCGGCCCAACATGCCCACGGTTTCGCAATCCCTGCGGCGTGGAAGCGGCATGGAAACCTCCCCGTTTCAACGCAACAGCGGGCAGGCAGCCGCTCAGAATAAGCAGCACACGCAGCGTTACAGCACCATCAACGAAAGTCGGTCGGAGCAGGACGAAGTAAGCGAAGCCCCGGAGTTGGCTGGAAAGCATATCTACCCGGTCGGTGTTCCACGCAGCCGCCTGATTCAGGCGATCCGTGAACTAGGCGTGCCGGCAATCGTGGTGAAAAGCCTCAAAGAAGCGGATGTTCTGGTTACCCAGCGCCGCTATTATCGTGAACGTCTCCAGCCGATCGTCGATGCCGAAACGCGCGGGATTCCCATCTTTGTGGTCAAGTCGAATTCCATCGGTCAGATCGAACAATTTCTGGCGGATTCGTTCCCTGGTCAGGTGAGCATCCGCCGTGAGGAAGGCTCGTCTGATGCGGTTGAGCAAGCCATGCAGGCAATCGAAGAGCTCGGCGAAGGGCAGCGTTATGTTGACCTCCAGCCTGCTCCGGCACCTATTCGGCGCCAACAGCACGAAGCCGCCCGGCAGGCTCACCTTGTTTCGGAATCTTTTGGAAAGGACCCCAATCGCTTTGTGCGAATTTTTCGGGATTGAGCTATGTTTATAACGCTTGAAGGTCCAGAGGGCAGTGGTAAAAGCACCCAGATAAAGCGATTGGCAAAACGACTCGAAGATTTAGGGTATCCCGTTATCACAACCCGGGAACCTGGAGGGACTTCAATTGGAGACCAGATCCGC
The DNA here is from genome assembly GCA_034927385.1 of Anaerolineaceae bacterium. Lineage (GTDB taxonomy): Bacteria > Chloroflexota > Anaerolineae > Anaerolineales > Anaerolineaceae > Mesolinea. The sequence continues at coordinate 1,938 of JAYFQB010000137.1, forward strand.
CATGTTTTGGTTCGGATGGAAAACAAAGAACTGCATCCCCGAACCGAGATTTTGCTCTTCCTGGCAGCCCGTGCGCAGTTGGTTGAACAGCTGATTAAACCCGCCCTTCAGGATGGTAAAATCATACTTTGTGACCGTTATGGCGACTCCACCCTGGCTTACCAGGGCTATGGTCATGGATTGGACCTTGAAAAACTGCGTCAGATGCTTGATTTCGCCACGGACCATCTTAAACCTGACCTGACAATTTTGTTGGATCTGGATGTGAAGATGGGTCTGATGCGAAAGAAAGCTGAAGATGAATGGAACCGTTTGGACGCGTATGAAGTCTTGTTCCATGAACGAGTGCGGGAAGGCTATCAAAAATTAGCCAGCGAAGAACCCGAACGGTGGCGAATTGTGGATGCCTCGCAGGGGATTGACGCGGTTCAGGATGACCTCTATCGGATCGTCCTCGACGCGCTTCACAAACAGGATTGAACAACCAACCCAATAATGGGTCTGGATGAAAGGATTTTGTATGAAAAAGTACTCGAAATTTATTCTGTTTTTACTGGTGGCATCTTTGGCTTTGAGCGCTTGTAAAGTTGCCACTGTTACACCTCCCGTGGATGAGCCAACAGCGGTTGTGGAAGAAACCCCCACCGATGAAGGTACCGAACCAACGGAGAATCTCACACCTCAGCCAACGATTGATACCCGCCTGACTGACGATGATGGCAGCATGGTCTGCACAATCGTTCCACCGCTCTTCAGTGAGCTAACCGCGGAGCAGGAAGCCCAACTGGCTGTCTTTCCGGCAGTAACGGAAGATGACTGGACCAAGGGTCCTGCGGATGCCATCATCACGGTGATTGAATACACCGACTTCCAGTGCCCATACTGCTCCATGGCTTATGAAGAGTTTGAGAAACTTATGGAAATGTACCCGAACGACGTTCGCCTGGTATACCGATCGCTGCCGCTCGTGGGCCTTCATCCCAACGCGACAGTAGCCGCGCAGGCTGCCGAAGCCGCAGGCGAACAGGACATGTTCTGGGAAATGTACGCGGCTCTGTTCTCCAATCAGAGCGAATGGAGCAATCTGAGTGCTGAAGATTTCATGACATGGTTGAATGCTGAAGCTGAAACCCTTGGTCTGGACGTAGAGCGGTTTTCAGAAGATACCGTTAGCGAGGATATCCAAAATAAGATCCAGGGCGAAATTGAATACGCCAACAGCATTGGGCTGGGCTCAACCCCAACGGTGCTCATCAATGGGCGGCCGATCAGTAACTGGTATGCTTCCGGAATCAAGCCCATTGTTGAGGTGGTTAAAGTCGAAGACAGCCTGATGACAGAATGCCCTCCTTGGGTGATCGATGTTGAAAAAACCTATACCGCCACAATCAAAACGAAAAACGGCGATATGACGCTTGAGCTCTACCCCAAAGAGGCTCCCCTGGCAGTGAATTCCTTTGTGTACCTGGCTCGCGAGGGCTTCTATGATGGAGTCACTTTCCACCGTGTCTATCACAACTTTATGGCGCAATCTGGTGATCCCACCGGCACAGGCTGGTCTGGCGCTGGATATCAGTATCGCGAGGAAGTCGTGGATAACCTGACATTTGATGAAGCCTACATGGTTGGCGTTGCCCGCGGGCAGGATGCCGGCACCAGCGGCAGCCAGTTCTTCATCACCTACGTGCCCTATCCCACGCTGAATGGTCTCTATACGATCTTCGGCAAGCTGGTGGATGGTGTGGATGTGTTTGAACAGATTACAGAGCGGGATGCGGATCAGAACCCGGATGCACCAACGGGTGACGAAATCATCAGCATCACCATCACAGAAAAATGAGTTTGGGGCAGCCAATTAAAGAGAAGTACTATGACAGGATTGATATCGCCCAACTGGTGGTATCAATCCTTATCTTTTTCCTAAGCCTGAGCTTCGCCGCGTTTGCGGGGCTGGCGGGTTTGGGGATGAGCGTTTCAAATTTCGAAGCCTTGGCTTACATTGACCCAACGATCCTCATTGTGCTTGGGCTGACGGCTTTGGTGTTCATGGTGATCGCGGCTGTTTCGGCTGTTACGACCATCCGGGAAATTACCGGTCATGCTGGGGCAGGCAGCTTGCATATTGGAAAAGGGCTGGTCTGGTTTATCGGCGGGGCGCTGCTTGTGTTTGGTTTGGCGGCGCTTATTACCCCTGCGAGGTTAGGAGTTTATTCTGCCGTGCTGGCAGTTTTGGCAGTAGCTGGGGTCACAATCCCCGTCTTTGGGCTGCTTTGGTATGGCATTCACGGACAAACCCGAATAACTCCAAAGCGGGTCTCGGGGATTTTGGTTTTTACGGTAGGGGTTTCGACGCCTTTCATCGTCTTGGTGGAATTCCTGCTCTTGATTATCCTGGTCCTGCTGGTTTTTGCAGGGCTGTTCAACAATCCCCAATTTAGAGAACTATTCACCGCGATTCTTAACGACCCAACCCAACTTCAAACTAACCCTCAGAAATGGCTCTCCGAGATTAGGACAGTCATCAGTCTGCCAAAAATGGTGGGTTGGGTGATGTTGACGGTTGCTGGAATTATGCCGCTGGTGGAAGAACTTTTCAAAACCCTGGGCGTATGGCTCCTAAAAGTACGCAACCCGCGCCCGGAGGAAAGTTACCGTGTCGGTTTGGCTTGTGGTGCCGGCTTCGCGCTTTTTGAGGGCTTGCTGAGCGTCAACTCGCTGAACCTGACTAAGTTGGGATTTGTTGACTGGGCAACGATTATCCTTGGTAGATTTGGCGGCAGCCTGCTGCACATCTTTGTTGGTGGGATCATTGGGCTGGCGATTGGAAAATTCTGGCAAAACCGCCGCTTTGGTTCGCTTCTGCTTGCATACCTGGGGGCTTGGCTGTTGCATGCAGCCTGGAACTCTCTGGCGATTTTTGGAGGAATCAATCCGTTAATTGACGAAAGTCAGGCTCAGCCGATTTGGCCATATATTGGGCTTGGTGTACTGGTTTTGGGAGTGTTATTTGGATTCGCGCGGCTGAAGAAGATCGCGCGAAAAGCAGAGAATTTACAAGTTTCTCAAAACGGGCTGGAGGGCTAAATATATGGACCGTGAACGTGTGATGAAACTTTTGCGCCATCTGGTTGACCGCCTGGTTAACCTTAAAGTCGTAGGCGGAGAATACCTGCAGGACGGCATTGCATATATCGTTGCCACAAGCCATATCAGCCGCCTCGACACGCCATTCCTGATGCTTTCCACGCATCGCCAGGATATTATCGCCATGGTTGCCCGGGAGTACGAAAAGGCGCCATTCTTTGGCTGGTTCCTGAACAAACTGGGCGTGATCTGGATCTCAAGGGATGGCTACGACATGAGTGCCTTTCGTCAGGCTTCAGCCTGCCTGAAACAAAATTGGATTGTTGGATTAGCCCCGGAAGGGACGCGGTCAAGAACGAAGCAGCTGTTGGAGGGCAAACCCGGGGCGGCACTTTTGGCAATCCGCAACCATGTTCAGGTGATTCCAGCAGCGGTGCTCGGCTCCGCGAGCATAAACGAGAGTTTTCGGCATCTGAAAAAGGCAGAAGTGGAAGTGCGTTTTGGGGAGCCATTCCTCCTGGATGAAGCGCAAGACGAAAAGACCACAAAAGACCGGCTAAAGCAGGCAACCGATGAAATCATGTGCCGTATCGCGCTGCTCCTGCCGGAAGAACACCGTGGTTTCTATGCCAACCACCCGCGTCTGAAAGAGCTGCTGGCTCAGGCAGAGCAAAACCAAGCCAGACCTGCTTTGGACCTGTTACCAAAAGGAGATTAAACATGATACCAATCCGTGATGAACTACAAA
>JAYFQB010000097.1:0-2039 GCA_034927385.1 Anaerolineaceae bacterium
CCTGAAAGCGGGTTTTCCGCTGACGGTCTTTAACCGCACTCCCTCGAAGGCGACTGATCTGATTGCTGCTGGCGCCCGATGGGCAGATACACCCGGAGAAGTCGCCAGCCGCACAGAAGTTGTTTTTACCAACCTCTCAGACACTCCGGATGTCCTGCATGTGCTTTTCGGTCCGAACGGCGTCATCGAAGGCTCCCACCCGGGGATGATCCTGGTGGACAACTCAACGATCAAACCTTCCGCCAGCCGCGAAATTTACCATCGGTTCCATGAGGTTGGGGTCAGCACGTTGGACGCGCCTGTGAGCGGCGGAGATATTGGCGCAAGGAATGGCACGCTCGCGATTATGGTCGGCGGGGAAGCCGAAGCGCTCGAAAAAGCTATGCCAGTGTTGGAAGCCATCGGAAAGAAGATTACGCATGTGGGGGATGCCGGCGCGGGGCAGGTCGCGAAGGCGGCAAACCAGATCATGGTCGCCGCGCAGATGGTGGCGGAAGCTGAGCTGATGCTTTTCGCGCAGAAATCCGGCGTGGATGTTGGCAGGGTTATCGAGGCGATCAAAGGAGGGGCGGCGCAATGCTGGACGTTGGATGTGAAGCCCCAACGGCTGCTGGCTGGCAATCGGACCCCTGGTTTTAAATCCAGCTTGCAGGCAAAAGATCTTAATATTGTGATCGATTCCGCGCGGGATTTTCAGGCGGTTCTGCCAGTGACAGCACTTAACAGCCAACTGTTTAACGGTATGGTAGCGCTTGGAGATGGCGATTTGGATAATTCGGCGGTCATTCATATGTTGGAACTGCTAAACGATATCAAGTTAAAAATTATTGAGTGAAACAACGCGGGCTGAACCTGTCTGACGTGAACATGCGGGCGGCTCGAGAAAATGAAAATTTACCGGAGGATGAAAACATGGATTTCCAATTTATTAAACCACTTTTGAAAGAAGACGCAAAAGGGAAGATTGTCATGCTGGTTATGGATGGGCTTGGCGGTTTGCCGCTCACGCCAGAAGGCAAGACAGAACTTGAGACTGCCAACACTCCCAACATGGACGCGTTGGCCGCGAAATCTGCGCTCGGGCTGCACCACTCGGTGCCATTCGGTATCACACCCGGAAGCGGACAGGCGCACCTTGGGCTTTTTGGCTACGATCCAGTGAAGTATGAGATTGGTCGCGGTGTTTTGAGCGCGCTCGGAGTGGACTTTGATTTGGGACCAAACGATGTGGCTGCCCGCGGGAACTTTTGTTCTGTTGACGAGAACGGCGTGATTACGGACCGCCGCGCGGGACGGATCCCGACCGAAATTGGGGAACGGCTTTGCAACCTGCTGAAGGAGAAAGTAAACCTTCCGGGGGTTGAGCTCTTTCTGACGCCGGAAAAAGAGTACCGTTTTGTGTTCGTCTTACGCGGTGAGGGGCTTTCTGGAGAGGTTACCGATACCGACCCACAGGCAATAGGAAAAAAGGCGCATATTGCCACCGCCATCAATCCAGCGGCTGAACACACCGCGGAACTGATCCGCGAATTTGTGCGTCAGGGCAATGAAATCCTGAAGAATGAGTTCCCGGCTAACAGCTTCGTGCTGCGTGGGTTTGCCGGTATGCCAGCCTGGCCAAAATTCCCGGAAGTGTGGGGCATCAAGTCACTTGCGATCGCCATGTATCCAATGTACCGCGGCGTATCGAAAGTTGTTGGTATGACCGTGATGCCGCCAGCTGAATCGATGGCGGATGAGATTACGATGCTTGAACAGAATTGGGCGGATTACGACTTCTTCTTTGTGCATATCAAGAAGACCGATAGCTATGGCGAAGATGGTAATTTTGACGCCAAGGTGCATATCATTGAAGAGGTGGATGCCCTGCTCCCACGGATTACGGCGCTTGATCCGGACGTGGTGATCATCACTGGTGACCATTCTACGCCAGCCAAGCTGAAATCCCACTCCTGGCATGCCATCCCCACGATGTTGTATGCCAAAGACGCCCGCCCGGATGGAATAAACCACTTTGGCGAGCGCGCCTGCATTCAGGG
>JAYFQB010000001.1:0-5790 GCA_034927385.1 Anaerolineaceae bacterium
AACTCAGCTCAACCAGCTGGCTTTTCCCGGCTGGAATCACAACCGACTTGGTGGCTGGCGACAGAGAAGGCAGATTATTTGCTCCAACAAGGCACTGGGCATAGGCATTTATGGTTTGCTTGCCACGTCCCTGGTTTAAGACTAAGAACACCCACTCACCGCCAACCAGCCGCGACTCGAGCACCTGGAGATTGGGGGCTTTGGACAAATCGTAACCACCGCTGATGACGCTACCGGCAGTCTGACAGCCAAGCTTTAGAGCGGCAATACTCTTCCCATCCACGATTTGTTCGATGCTTGCGGTTTGGATCTTTCCGGCGTAGCCTGAAAGGCAGTTGACGTAGACCGTCACAGCTTTTTTGGTTTTGGTTTGGTTGCTCAGCGTAACCTGCCAGCCATTAGATATAGGCTCGCTTGCCAAAATCAGCAGATCATCATCTGCTTCATACCCGCCAGAGACTGCGAAACCATCCGTGGAACCGCATACAGCCGAGAAGGTCTGGGTCTTTCCGGAATCCACCTTGAACGCCACCTTCACCTGCTGAAGGCTGAAGGGCATGTTGGTTGGGGTGGAAGTCGGGCTGTTTGTTGGGGCGGCGGTTGGCGGGTTGGTGGGCTCGTCTGGAGGTGTGGTGGAGGTCGGTGTGTTCGTGGCAGTGGGGGAGGGATCGGTTGACCCGGCTGATGTCGCGGTCGATGTTGGAGTGAAAGTTGGGGTGCTGGTTGAGGTTGCTGTTGAGGTCTGAGTAACCGTTACAGTGGAAGTGGCTGTTTGGGTGGGGGTGCGGGTGGGCGTGGCTGTGGACGTGGGGGTGACGGTGGAGGTTGCCGTGCCCGTGGCTGTGTTGGTTGGTGTTGGAGAAGGAATGCGGATGCGGTAGTACAGCTCTGGTCCGATCAAAGCGCCGCTCTCCGCCTGGATTTGCCAGTAACCGGTGTAGTCGCCCTGGAAACTCGGCGCGAAAAGTTCCAGCGAAATATCAAGCGTGCCGCCCGCGAGGACTTTTGGCAGCAGGGTTGGGGAGTTGCCGCCCATCAGGCTGCCGCGGACGAACACAAGTTTGTAGTTCTCCCAATCGCATGTGCCGTTATTTTGCACGCGCCAGGTTTTTGTGAAACGCTGCCCGGCTATCAGGGTGGTTCCGTCTGGAATGTTCAGGTCTTGCAGTAGCGCCGCAGACATGGTGCAAGGGGCTGGGGTGGTTGTGCCGGTTGGGGTTACCTCCGGAGTGGGGCTGATCATTGTTGGCGTGGGTGGGATCTCCTCCCCGCCCATGGCTTTTACCATCACCGCGATTTTGCCGGTCGCGATCGGGTTTTTGCCCCGTTGATAAAGTTTTACCTCTATCATGGTCGGACCTTCTGTGGTGGGGATCCAAGGTTGTATCACCAGACCAAAAGTACCCGGATTGGTTTCGGGGGTATCAAGGCGGATTAATTCTCCGTTGATGTAAAGCTCAACGCGCGACCAGTTTCCTTCAGGTTTGATTGAGGAAGTTACCTGGTATTCCAGTAAAGCGGGGATGGATTGCCCGGAAACCGGGTTTAGGATCGTAACACTTGCATCAATCTTCGGTAAATTACAGGCGAACAATCCTGCCGCAATCAGCAGAAAACCGATGATCAGGAAAACAAGGGTGCGTTTTTTCATAATGACCTTTCAGTCGGTGATAACTCCTGCAAATATGACGAAAAACCGCGCCAAAGAGTTCCCCACTCAGGTCAACCGGTAAGCCGTATTCTGTCTTGGATGCGCATCTATCTAGGCAAGTTGTCGCCAACCTGCTCATGCGGTCTACCCGGAGATCAGACGAGCCGAGCAGGCTCTTTCTCCTGTTTGACCTTGCACCGGATGGGGGTTGCCTGGTCGCATTTGTTACCAAAGCGCCGGTGGTCTCTTACACCACCTTTTCACCCTTACTCTTGCGAGCGGTATGTCTCTGTGGCCCGATCCATAATCTTACGACCATCCAGGGGTTACCTGGCATCCTGCTCTGCGGTGTACGGACTTTCCTCACCATTAAGCGCGCGCACCTGGCTGACCTGAGTAGGTTAAGCATAGTGGATGGAAAGGGAAAAGTCAAACAAATGATGTCAGCATCATGACAATGTTTTACGGGGAGTCTGCGTCTCTAAAATAGCATGGAAGAAAGGGATTTTGATCTACAAAAAAGGCACGCAATGATAAAATTGAAATAGATACTTTACTAATCGAAGGATAATGGGTAAGTATGCCTGGTGGATAGATGGCATTGTTCCTTGTTGGACTAACAGGTTTACCTGGGTATACATTTCATGTAAAAAGATCCCGGAGTCAAGCCAGAATCGATGGCTGTAATTATCGAGGTGACTTTTTCACTGACTGACACCATTATCCATACCAATTACTGGACAAATTCGGAATTTATTGTAAAATACTCTTTTGCAAGTATAGAGGAATTATTTTTGGAGGAAGAAGTTGGCAAATATTAAGTCTCAGATCAAACGAAACAAGCAGAATCAGGCTGCCCGCCTGCGTAATCGCGTTTACCGCGGCTCAGCCCGCACTTTCCTGCGCAAAGCTCAGTCCGCTATTCGCGCTGAGGATGCGGAAAAGTCTCAGGTGGAAGTGCTGAATGCGATCCGCGCATTGGATAAGGCTGCCGCTAAGGGTGTTATCCACAAGAACAACGCCGCACGCCGCAAGTCTCGTTTAATGGCTCGCTACAACAGTTTAGAAAAGTAACTTTTTGTCCATTACACACCGAGGCTCCCTTACCAATTGGTGGGGAACCTCTTTTTTTGTTTAAGCGAGAATCCCGCCTTTTTGGCGAGACGCGATGCCTTTAAAGGCTGCAAAACTGCCTCCCTCGATGTTATAATCCCCGCAGACTGAATGTGAGATGCTTATGTTTGATGACGTAAAAGAACGACTGACTTTGATGATTGACGCTTTTTGCGAGGCTCGCGGGCTGCCAACCGGCAAAGTGGATTTCCGCAGCATTCCCTTCAGCGGGGAATGGGGCATTGCCGCCCCGTTATTCCCTCTGGCGGCAGCCGATCCCGATAAAACCGTTCCAGTGGCTAAGAAAGCCCAGGAGTTCGCGGAACTTCTTCGGGCGCAGCTGGTGGATTTCCCTGGTTTTTCGCGCGTTGAAGCTGTTCGCGGATACCTGAACCTCTACTTTGAGCCGCATCAATACGCCGAGAATGTGGTTGGGACGGTGCTCGAACAGGGCGGGTCGTTTGGTTCTCAGGCTCAGCAGGGGAAACAGGTGATGGTGGAGTATTCCAACCCCAACACCCACAAGCCGCTGCACGTTGGGCACCTGCGAAACGTGATTTTAGGCGGATCGGTTTGCAATATCCTCGAAGCGAGCGGCAAGAAGGTTATTCGCGCCAACTACATCGGCGATATTGGTTTGCACGTGATTAAATGGATGTGCAATTACGAAATGTTTCACGCGGGAGAACAGCCAGGCGGCGACACGATGCGCTGGATGGCGGACCTCTACGCCGAGGCTGACCGGCGCTTTGTTAATGAGCCTGAGTTTGAGGCAGCGGTTCGAGCGTATTTTGGTCGTTGGGATGCTGGCGAGCAACATCTGAAAGACCTTTGGAAACAGACCCGTGACTGGTCGATGAAAGGTTTCGACCAGGTGTATGAGCTTTTGGGGGAGCACTTTGACAAGATTTACTTCGAAAGCGAAGTGGAGGATCCCGGCAAGGTGTTGGTTGACCAGTTGATCGAGAGCGGGCTGGCTGAGGACGGTCGCCCGGAAAACCCGGTCATTATCGATCTGGATAAGAAACTGGGCACCAAGGAGGAATTTCGGGTTGTGGTCATTCTGCGGTCTGATGGCACCTCATTGTATGCCACCAAGGAAATCCCCCTCGCGATTATGAAGTTTGAGGATTACGACCTCGACCAATCCATCTACGTCATCGACGTCCGTCAGTCGCTGCACATGAAGCAAATGAGTAAGGTGATCGAGCTGATGGGTTACCCCTGGGCAAACCGCATGCAGCATCTTGCGTACGAGGTGGTCAATTTGCCCGGCAACGTAACCATGTCTTCGCGTGATGGCACTGTGGTTTTGTTGGATGACCTGATCCGCGAAGCAACAGAACGCGCGCTTGAGGTTGTGCGGGAGAAAAACCCCTCGCTGGACGGGGAAACGATGCGCGAAGTTGCGCTTAAGGTAGCACTGGGCGCGATCAAGTATCCGATGATTTCACGCGAAAACACCAAGATAGTGACCTTTGACTGGGACACGGCGCTCGACTTTAACGGGCAATCCGCTCCGTACATTCAGTATGCCGTGGTGCGGGCTAACAGCATCCTGCGCCGGCTCAACGAACCCGCTCCAGGCAGCGCGGCTTTTAGCCACGAGCTATTGCCAGCGGAAGTAAACCTGATTGAGAAAATCTCACAATTCCCAGAAGTTGTGCAAAGGTCAGCAGCCGAGTTTAAACCTTCACTGGTTGCAACTTACGCGTTCGAACTTGCCCAGTCCTTTAACGACTTTTACACCCAGTGTCCGGTGCTTTCCGCTGAGGGTCCCGCCAGGGCAGCACGGCTGGTGCTTGTTCAGGCAGCCAAAATCGCCCTGGAAAATGCGTTGTCTTTACTTGGAATTCAATCACCACAGGTGATGTGAAGTAGAATAAGAGCAATCAAAACCAAAAGGAGAAACATATGAGTCGAATTCGTACACTAATCATGGGGGCAGCAGGTCGGGATTTCCACAACTTTAATACTTTCTATCGTGATAACGAGAAGTATGAAGTGGTTGCATTCACCGCGACCCAGATCCCCAATATCGACGGCAGAAAATACCCCGCCGAACTTGCTGGAAAACTGTATCCGGACGGCATCAAGATCTACCCCGAATCAGAATTACCTGAATTGATCAAGAAATTTGATGTTGACGAGGTTGTTTTCGCTTACAGTGATGTTCCCTACGATTACGTGATGCACAAATCTGCTTTGGTCAATGCTCTCGGTGCGGACTTCCGCCTGATGGGTACCAAAGAGACCCAGGTCAAATCCACCAAACCCGTGGTTGCGATCTGCGCCGTTCGCACTGGCTGCGGTAAGAGCCAGACGACACGCCGCGTTGCCGCTATCCTGCAGGAAATGGGCTTGAAAGTGGCTGCGATCCGCCACCCAATGCCTTATGGCGACCTTGTGAAACAGCGCGTTCAGCGGTTCGCGACCTACGCTGACCTCGACAAGCATGAATGCACAATCGAGGAACGCGAGGAATACGAACCCCACCTCGACAATGGCGTGATCGTTTATGCCGGCGTGGACTACGAAGCAATCCTGCGCGAAGCGGAAAAAGAAGTGGACGTTATCCTCTGGGATGGCGGCAACAACGATTTCTCGTTCTACAAACCTGACCTGATGATCACGGTTGCTGACCCACTGCGCCCCGGGCATGAGAGTGCGTACTATCCGGGCGAGGTTAACGTTCGCGTGGCGGATGTGGTGGTTATCAACAAAGTCGACACCGCCAATCCTGATGACATCATCAAGGTTCGCGAGAATGTCCACAGCATCAACCCCAACGCCATCATCATCGAAGGCGCGTCACCAATCTATGTGGACGACCCCGAATCCATCCGCGGCAAGCGTGTGTTGGTTGTGGAAGACGGTCCAACGTTGACCCACGGCGGCATGAAGATCGGCGCCGGTTGGGTTGCCGCCCGCCGCTTTGGCGCCGCGGAAATCGTGGACCCACGCCCCTTCGCGGTTGGCGAGATCCTCGCCACCTACAAGAAATATCCCGGCACTGGCAACATTCT
>JAYFQB010000232.1:0-10620 GCA_034927385.1 Anaerolineaceae bacterium
ACGCGGTTCGGTTTACACAAGCAGACTTTTAAAACCTTTGGTATACTTCTTGCACAAAGCAAACTGACAGTCGTAATCTGTCGCGCGAAAGGGCTATTATGCTGATACTCCCAAGTCAACAGACCACCACATCCATGTCGGCGCATCTGGCTCAGACGATGACTCTGCTTGGGTTAACCCTGGGTGAATTGCAGCAAAAGATCGACTCCGAGCTTGCCTCGAACCCCGCGTTGGAATTGATGGAGGAACGCACATGTCCCATGTGCAAACGCCCCCTTCCCCCGCATGGACCCTGCCCGATTTGCAGCCAACCGGCATCGTTCGAATCACAGGACCCGATCGTCTTCATCTCCCCGCGTGAAGATTTCTACACCGGTTCAGCGTCCAGCACCGGCGAAGTGCCAGAGGAACCCTTCGTTTCCGAATCCATCGACCTCCCCAGTTACGTTCTGCGCCAGGCAGCCGCTGATTTACCGGTTGAAGACCGCCAGATAGCGGCATATATCCTCACCCACCTCGATGAAGACGGGTTTCTGACAACCACGGCGCTTGAAGTCGCGCGATATCATCATCGTTTACCCTCCGAGATCACAGCCCTGATCGAAAAGCTTAAAAGGTGCGATCCGGTTGGAGTCTGCTCAGCCAACCCTACCGAAGCCATGCTTGTCCAGGTTGACGTTCTCTCTGAAACCATGAGTGTGCCTTCCCTGACGCGAGAAGTGGTGGCAAAGTATCTGCATCAGGTCAGCCAGCACCATTTCAGTGAGATCGCCCGCGAACTGGGAACGAGCACACAACATATCCAGAAAGTGGCGGTTTTCATCAGCGAAAATCTCAACCCGTTTCCCGCCCGTTCCCACTGGGGTGATGTGCGCAATCCAAACAACAGCGATTCGGACGTCTTTCACCAACCCGACATCCTGGTCTATCACCTCAACGAGGACCCAGCCAATCCCTTGGTTGTGGAAATTATCCTGCCGATCCGCGGAACCCTGCGCGTGAACCCCCTCTTTAAGTCCTCCCTCAAACAAATGGAGCAAGATAAATCCGAGGAATGGCGCAGCGATATCGAAAAAGCAAATCTCTTGATTAAGTGCATCCAACAGCGATCGAACGCCCTAAAGTTATTACTCGAGAAGCTGGTTGTCATCCAAAAAGAATACATTCTGCAAGGCGACTTAGCTATGGGCTCGCTTACCCGCGCCGAAATAGCGAAGCTGCTCGATATGCACGAGTCCACGATCTCCCGCGCGGTTTCCAACAAAACCGTTCAACTCCCTAATAAAAAAATCGTCCCCCTGGCAATCTTTTTTGACCGCAGCCTCGCGAATCGCACATTGATTAAGCAAATGATCGAGGATGAAGACCATCCCCTGAGTGACTCTGAAATCCAGGCAGTGTTGAAGGAACAAGGAGTCCAGATCGCTCGCCGGACGGTTGCCAAGTACCGCTCGATGGAAGGCATCTTGCCCGCAAATCTCCGCCAAAGCAAAACCAGGTAGCATGTCCCCTACCGCATTCGACCAGCACAACCCAAAACCCACTGGTGATAATCACCAGGATTTCACGCTATTGGACCGTTCCCTGATCCTCGAAATGCTGCCAGCCGCCGCGCTTGTTTACCGCCGCACAGATGACAAAATACTGGGTGCTAACCAAAAATTTTTCAACCTGACCGCCTACACGCTGGACGTTCTCACCGAGAGCTCCCTCTACACCCTCATTCCCGGAGACCCCGACACAAACCCCACCGGCGAACAGAGCCGCCCCGTGCGCCTGCAAATCGCCAGCGGCGACCTGATCCTTGCCGCGATGCGCATTCTTTCGATCAGCCTCACAAACCAGGTGGTGGTGCTAACCTTTTCCCCTCCTGATTCCGAATTCGAAATCCGGCGCGACTTGCTCGAACAGGAATATCGCTTTGACAATTTTTCTCTCCTGACCACGCTTGGCACTCAGAATTCCTCGCAAGCGGTTTTTCAGACCGCGAACCAGATCATCCAGCGGGTGCTTGACCCGAAGCTGATCTTGTCCTATCGGGTAAACCCACGCGATGAGACGAAGCTCCACCGCAACGCAGCTCCATCTGGCGCGGATGCTTTCCCCACGAATCTTGAGCTCCATTTACCCGAAAGCTTTCCGGCTTTGCGCCTTTGGAAGCTAACGCATGAACCTCAAAACATGCTCGAGGAAACCGCCCTGATGCAGGGCTATCACTACCTGCTCTCTCTGCCGCTCTACCACAATGGAACGCCGCAGGGGTTATTTTTGGCTGCCGGCGAGACACCCTACCCAGATGACGACTCCGTGCGCTACCTGGCGTTGATGTCTGCCCATGCGGCTTCGGCAATCCAGGGGCTCAACAGCCTCGAGAATGCCCAACACACTCTCACGAACATCCGGCATGTTGTCCAAATCCAACACGCCATCACCGACAATCTCGAAGAAGGCGTCATCATCCTTACCTCGGACCTGCGTATCGCCGAGATGAATCCCGCCGCGGAGTTTCTGCTCGGGTATGCCAGCAAAGAAGTCTTCCGCCAAAAGGCGGAAATGGTTCTGATTGGCAACGAAACGCTTTCAGCATTGTATAAATCTGCCCAACAGGGGATCAGCACGCTCGTCGGCAACAATCTCAGCCTCAACAACCGCTCGGGCGGCTGTTTTATGGCAAAGGTACTCTGTATTCCGTTGGTCGAAAAAGACAAAGTTCGCAGCATCGTCCTGATCCTGCGCGACGTTAGCCAGACTGAACAAATCCGTGCTCATTCGCAGCAGTTGGAACAGAGGGCGTTTTTGGGCGAAGTTTCCGCCATCTTCGCGCACGAAGTGAAAAACCCCATCAACAGCATATCCACTGGTCTACAGCTGATGGGGCTGACGATGCAGCCGGATGACCCACACGCGGACCTTGTCTCGCGCTTGCAAAACGATTGCCTGCGCCTGACCCACCTGATGGATTCAACCCTTACTTTTTCCAAGCCGGTGGAATACAATTTTGCACCGCTTGACCTTTCCAGCCTGATCAATTCCATTCTGGATCGTTGGGCACCGCGAATGGTCCGCCTGAATATCAGTTACAATCTTGAGTACGAACCTGAATACCCGATGGTGCTGGCGGATGCCCGCGCGATTGAACAGGTTTTTGTGAACCTCATCAGCAATGCCATACAGGCGATGGAAAACGAAGGTGGCACACTGAATATAAAAATCCATCCGGTTTCACCCGAAACCAATCCGCCACAATATGAGATTATCGTGGCTGATTCAGGACCAGGTATTCCGGATGATTTGGTCAAGCACATTTTTGAGCCCTTCCTGACCACCAAGGCTAAAGGTACTGGTTTGGGGTTGGCAATCTCACGCCGGATTGTAACGGCGCACAAGGGAAATATCTTTGTCGAAAGTTTTCCAGGCGGAACGATGTTCCACGTCAGCCTGCTGAAAGCGGTATAAGGAGTTAGATGGCAGCAACAGTTTTAGTCGTGGATGATGAAGAAACCGCTCGCATGGTTGTTTCTCAGTTTTTGCGTTCCAAAGGGTACGAAGTCCTCGAAGCCGGCACCCTCGCGGATGCCAGGTCGGTTATTTCCAAAGGCGTCGCGGACATTATCATCCTCGATGTGCGCCTGCCAGATGGGTACGGACCCCACCTGCTCACCGAAACCTCCCGCCTGCCTCTGCGTCCCCAGGTGATCATCGTGACTGCCCACGGGGAAGTTTCAATCGCCGTCGAAGCCATGAAAAACGGTGCCCAGGACTTCATGGAAAAGCCGCTGGACTTGCTCGAACTGGAAAAATCGGTCAACCGGGCTGCCGAGGTCGTTTCCATGCGCCGCGAACTGGCGCATTTCCGCAGCAATCAGGGCAACCTGGATGAGTTTATCGTCGGCAGCACGCCCCAGATGAGCCACATTCTTGAGCTGGCTGGTCGTGCTTCTGAGGCTTCCGTTTCAGTCCTCATCACCGGACCCACCGGCACGGGCAAGGAAGTCCTGGCGCAGTATATCCACCGCAATGGACCCCGCTCTGGCAAACCCTTTATCGACATTAACTGCCCAGCCATCCAACCCACGATGTTTGAATCCGAGCTTTTCGGGCACGAATCCGGCGCGTTCACCGGCGCAACAAGCAAACGCAACGGCTTGATGGAAATCGCCGATGGTGGAATTTTGTTCCTGGATGAGATCTCCTCCATGCCCGTAGACCTGCAAGCTAAGTTCCTGCGTGCCCTCGAAGAACGCGCGTTCCGGCGGGTTGGTGGCACGAACCTAATCCGGGTGAATGTGCAGGTGATTGCTGCTTCCAACCGCGACCTGAAGGAGATGATCGCCCGGCATGAATTCCGCGAGGACCTCTACTACCGCCTGAAGGTGGTTGACCTCGATCTGCCCTCCCTGGCGGAACGCCGTCAGGACATCCCCGACCTCGTCGGCTACATGGTCCGAAAGTTCAATAAAAAGTTAGGTTTCAACGTCCAGGATGTCTCCCCCGCGGCAATGCAAGCGCTGAGTAACTATGGCTGGCCTGGTAATATCCGCGAGTTGAGCAACGTGATTGAACGTGCGGTTTTGTTCTGCGATGAGCCTACGATAGATCTGAACCATCTGCCAAAAGACATCACCAATTAGCCGCTTTTTCACCTCCATCCAAAGGTGCTTGGCATGGTAGTTGCACCTTAATCTCCGATAAGTATTTTCATCGGAGGTTTTTATGCAAGCTAATGGAGAACAGGTCCTCTTAATCGTTTCACTGGTGCTTTTTGGGTTGGGCTTTTTGTGCCTGATCCTCAGCATCGTCATCCTGGTTAAGCAGTCGCTCGGTCGCGGCATCCAGACCATCGCCGAATCAACCACGATCCTGGCGGAAAAAGGCATCACAGAAGGGGTTTCGGGGTTGGTTGGGAATGCGTCTCTGCTCATAAGCTCCCTGAATGATCTCGCAAAGTCCAACACCGGCATCGGCATTTTCTTCGTGTTCCTGAGCCTGGTGCTGTTCGCGGGGGCATATTACATGCTTAAACCCTTCATTGGAGCTCTGCCCTAACATTCCTGAGAGGAGTGACCATGACCATCGAAAAATTGATCGACCAGATCCAGGTTCGCTTTAATCCGCACACCGCCCGGCAGGTGGTTAGCGCGTTTCGGGCTGAACCGCTTGCGTGGCATTACCTTGAAACAACCACTGATCTGGATGAGTGGCTGCAGTTCGCTTCCGATGACCCCTCCCGCTGGCAGCCTGCCGTTCTCGCGCTTTTTTCTCTGGATCGCTCCTTCCGCGAAGAAGATCTGACCAATCTCGATCATCATCTCCCTGCCGATATGCGTGAGCGTGTAACGAATGTGTTCGAAATGACCCGTCTGACAGGGTTGGAGCCTACCAGCCTGGCAGATGCCGCGATTCTCGCATTGCACCTGCGCGAGTTCCGCCGTAATGAAGGCGGTTGGCAAACGGTTTCCCAAACCCTGCTCTCCGGAAAGTGCCGCCTGGCCGTCTGGAAGACCGCCATCGCGATTATGCCGCGGCTTGTGCCGGATTTTGAGACCGCAATCGACGACCTGGTTTCGGAACTGCCTGCAAGCCAAGCAGAGGCGATGGGCGGCTTGCTTGTGTACCTGGCGGCTGTCAGCCCTGCCGATGAAAGCACCCGCTACCAGTCCTATCGGCGGTGGCTGCAAAAAGCGTCCGCCGCGCAGCAGATCTCAACCCTGCGTGCCATGCGCGGCTTTGAAGACGATTCTTTGATTAAGCTGCTTGCCAACAGTTTCCTTGCGCAGGCAAAATCCACTGATGAACAAGGCGCGGTTGAACCAGACCAAAACGATGTTGTAACTTTCCGGCAGCAAGCTGTGCTCAGCCAGATCGCCGGTCAATCGGCGCAGGCTTCCCAGGCGATTGAACATGCTTTCAACGCCCTCAACCGGCAACAAGCTGAAAGCCTTCATGATCTCGCGCTGGAACTCGAAAGCACCAATCCCGAGGAAGCTCGAAAAACCTGGGAAGAAATCCTGCGTTTGCAGCCGGAAAACCTTACTTACAAGAAAGAATACGCCGAATTCCTGATCGTGAATAACGATCCGGAATATGGCTTCGATCTCATGCAGGAAATCCCGGATGATGCCACCAGGGCGCTCTATGCCCTGCGTTATCCCGCGATCAACGAAGCAGATCCCCATGGAACGCAGTCGCTGGAAAAAGCGTTGGAGAAAAAGACCCTCCAAACCAGCACATCCCGGTTTTCCTCTGAATCCGACAACCTCAAAGCTGCTCGCTTTGCTTTTGAAAACAAAAAGTACCAGGTAGCCGATGGTTTTATCCGTAAAGCCCTGGCTGAAAACCCGAATAACCTTGAAGCGATCAAACTCTCCGGACAAATCGACCGCCGCCTGGCAAACATCGATGACGCGATTGAAGCCAGCGCTTTGCTATCGCTGTATGAACCCCAGAACCAGGCAAACAAAAAAGACCTTGCCTCGCTCTACCTCCAGTCCCAACAACCGGAAAACGCGCTGAAGATCTACCAGGATCTGATCCATACCGCAAACGAGCCTTCCCGCGCGGACTTGCTAAACCTTGCCGAAGTCTCGATCAAAGCCGCCCAAGCCGAAAAAGCCATCCCCATCGCTCAAGCGTTCCTTAAAAAGGACGAATTTGACGGCGAGGCATTGGTGCTGCTTTGCAACGCCCTGATAGCCAGCGGAAAAACCGACGAAGCTGTCCAAAATCTCGAAAAAGCCTCCGCCGTAGCACCGGAAAAGCCCGCCAGCTGGCTTTCCCTCGCGCGCATCTGGATCAATCTGGGGCAAGAAGAAAAAGCCATGCAGGCACTGCGAAAAGCCAAAGCAGCCCTGCCCGACGACCCGGAGATTCTTAGCGCGCTTGGCGTTCTCTATCTTGCGAATGAGCAGCCAACCGAAGCCATCAGCGTTCTGCGTCAGGCATACCAGCTGGACCCAGCCAGCGTTTCTGTGCGAAAATCGCTCGCCCAAGCCTACCTAACCCACGGCTATATCGATGAAGCCTGGACGACCATTGCGCCGCTCGAAAACGATTACACATCAGACCCTGAGTTAGCCTCTGTTTTGGGGCAGACACTCATCGCCTTGGGAGACTCAAACACCGCGGGACCTATTCTGCGCTTTGCCTGGCAGGCTCGCCGGTCAGACGCGGCTCTCAAAGCATATGTCGAGTTTTTGATCAAACGCTACAGCCGCGACAGCAAACCCGGCACCCAGGAAATGAAGGAGATGTCCCAGCTTCTCGCTGTGATTGAAGATCGCCAGCAGGAACATGGCGGGGTTTTTGAGATGCGCATGTTACAGGCAGACCTCAAAGCAACCCTCGGCATGCACGAATCCGCCTATCAGGACTATCTCCAACTGTTGGATTATCCCGAGGCGAGAGCGCTGCGTTCGTATCACCACCTCCAATACCAGGTTGGGCAAACCGCGCTGGCTTTGGGCATGACCGATATCAGCCTCGCATCCCTTCAGGAAGCGTTGCTAACCGACCCAGATAACCTCCCAACTCGCCACGCCCTCGCGGACGCTTACATGGAAGCAAACCTCGAAAATGAAGGCTTTGCCACAGCCCGCTCCACAATGCAAATTGCCCCAACCGATATTGAAAATGTGCTTTGGTACAGCAATTTCATGAGTGAGCACAATAACGCTCGTGAATCAATCCAAGTCCTGAAGGATACCATCCACATCAGACCGGATGAAAAAGCACTCTACCTGACACTGGCTCGTACGTACGTCAACCTGAACCAGATTGAAGAAACCAAAGAAACCCTCAACCGCATGCTCGAAATTGAAGGTATCGAGACGGAAGAATACGTCAACGTCGCCAACCTTTACCTGCATATGGATCTGACCGAGGAAGCTTCTGAGATCATCAAGAAAGCGATTTCAGACAATCCCACTCCGGACTTTCAGGAAAGCCGCGACCTTGTTTATTCCGTTCTCAAACTTGGGGATGCGGCTGCGGCGCTTCAGCTCCTGAAAGACCTTGAACCTTCTCTTCAAAATAACCCAGCCTACTCGCTGCTCAAATCTGACGTGCTTGCAGCCAATCAGCAATTCCTCCCAGCCATTGCGGCTCTCGAAGACATCCTCACCAAAACGGAGTTTGCGCCTGATATGCTCGGAAGCGTTTCGGGCGGTGATGAGGGTAAGATCCAGGATTACCCGCCCTACAACCGCTCGGGTCTTTACTTCCGAGCGGCACAACTCGAGCGTGTGGTCGGCGATCTGGCAGCCGCCCGGAAACACGCGGACCTGGCACTGAAATCGGACCCAGGCGATGAGCCCTCATTCCTGCTTAAGCTCGAACTTGCTCTTGCAACCGGTCAATCCGAGGTTTTGGCAAACGCGTTGGACTACCTGAACACCCAGGAATCCCGCCCGCAAACCGCCGCCTCCACCGCTTCCATTCTCGCGTTGGACGCCGCGCTGCGGGACGATCTGCCCAAGACACGCCTGCTCTGGGAGCATTTTCTTGTGGAAAGGTCTGCCTCTGCCGCAGCCAAAGCCATTCAGAGCCTGGTCGAAAAACAAAAAGGCGCGGCTTATGCGGCGGGCACCCTTCAGGAGGCGGTCGAACTGCTGAATGAGGCTGAAGCCCGCCAAAAAACCCAGTCTTTCGATATTTCCCGCCATTTTGGTTGGGTCTGGAACGCCCTTGCGGCAGCCAAAGCCGCTTGGGAACAGAGCAATTGGGCTGTTGCGGACCGTCTGTTTAAAGAAGCGTTGTCAGTCGTAAAGATCAACCCCATTGCCAACAAATTGCTGGCGGAGTACCTGACAGATAAAATCAGGCAGACAGAAAACGCGCGTGTCCTTCATGTTCTGGCGCACGCTCCAACCCGCTTCGACCCGCAGCACTCTGATTTTGACCTGGTTGAGGAACAAATCTCAATCGCCGGGCGGGCAATTGCTCCAGGTGAACTTCTGCCGACTTTAAAAGTCAATCAAGCCCTGAAAAACGGCCATTGGTTGGAAGAAAACGATTTCCACAAGCTAATTACCACAGGCAAACAAGCCGCCCAAATGCTTTCCGTCCTGATGGACGCCGCTTCCATCGCGGATATCCATTCGGGCTTTAGCAAGAACCCGGACGTTAACTTCCAACAGGCAATCCAGGACTTGCATGAAGATCCCGCAAACTCCGCCGCGATCGCTTCAAAACTGCTTGAAAGCCAACCCGACAACCCCATCCTGCACGCCCTAAAGGGGGTAGCCACTCGCGATGATCCTCTGCTCGCGGCAGAATCGCTGGAGGTAGCACTCTCATTTTGGCCCAACGAGCCGGACTGGCACGCGATGGCTTCCTCCATGTTGCAAGACGGGGGTCAATACCCCGCGGCTGCCAAACACCTTGAAGACGCTCTCCATATCGATCCAAAGAACGCCCAATACTGGCAAATGCTTGGAGATGTAAAGCTTCTGGAAAAAGATTATCACGCAGCCAAAGATTATTTTGGTAAAGCCACAGACCTCTTCCCTTCCAACCCAGAGGCACTCAACTCTCTTGCTATCATTAATCAACAGCTTGGGGAGCACCAGATCGCCATCCAGTGCCTGCGGAAAGCCAGTCAACTTGACCCCGAAAACATCCACTACGAGGAAGGCATCGCCCAGTCCTACTTAGCCCGGCAGGAACTAACCGAGGCAACGCGCCAGGCAGACGCCATCCTTAAGAAAGATCCCAAAAATGAAACCGCCTGGCTGGTCAAGGTGAAGGCGCTGCTTCTCGGCGGTAAGCCTGAAGAAGCCCGCCAGGCGATCCACTTTGCGTTGGCTGTGGTTGAAGATCCCGTGCCTTTTGAACTGCGCAAAATCGATATTGACCACTCCCGCAGCCCTCATCAAGCGGTTCTGGCATCGCAAAAACTCGCTGATACGTACCCTGAAAACCCATCGGTCTTAAATAACCTCGCCCAGAAGCAAATCCAGACCGGCGAGATCGAGAAAGCCGAACAAACCCTACAGCGCAGCTTTGTCCTGGATCCGTCCAACGCGGAGACGCTGGTTGCCTTTGGTATGGTCGACCGCTTGCGCGGCAACCTGGACCAGGCTCTGGCACACCTTGCCAGAGCGATTGAGCTGCAGCCTGGATTGATGGAAGCTTACCTCGAAATGGGGCTGACCTATCAGGACCGGCGGGATGTCAACAATGCAATTCAGACCTTCCATAAGGCGATTGCCATGGTAAGCAACGACCCCCGTCCCTATTTGCAGGCAGCAACGACCTATAAGGAAAGCCGCGACTACCGAAACGCCGAATACATGCTGCGCCAGGCATCTCAGCTTGCGCCAACCGATCAAAATATCCGCCGGCAGCTTGCTGCTGTGGTGGCCCTTAATATTGTCAATAACCTCCAGGAGACTCCAAAAAGATGAGACCTTATAACGCCCGCAAAAGTGATGAAGTGCTGGTCGTCCGGCGCGGAAAATTCCTGACACTGCTTCAGACCGCACTTAGTAACCGCGAATTTCAGTTTGCCCGCCAGGCAGCTTTAATCTGGTTGGCGAGTTATCCTGGTGACCTGCTGATCAGTTTCACCTATGCTTCGGTGCTTGCAGAGCTCGGAGATACAGAACTGGCAGTAAAAAACCT
>JAYFQB010000022.1:0-10840 GCA_034927385.1 Anaerolineaceae bacterium
CCCAGACCTGGTTTGCCTAAGCAGACCAGGTCTTTTATTTAGTGGAGGTTGAGATGGCGGATTATCCAGCACTATTGGTCAACCAAATGGAAGGCGGAAAAGTCCGCTGTCTGCTCTGCGAACACCGATGCCTTATCCGGCCTGGGCAACGGGGACTCTGTAGGGTAAGAGAAAACCGGGATGGAAAGCTTTTCAGTTTGAGTTATGGGCGTCTGATTGCTTCGCATGTGGACCCTATCGAAAAGAAGCCGCTTTATCACTTTCTGCCTGGCAGCTTGAGTTATTCGATTGCGGCTGCTGGGTGCAACTTTCGCTGTCAGTGGTGCCAGAACGCGGATATCTCACAGATAACCAGCAATAACCAGCCCGACCGACCGGCGTTTGTTCCGCCTGAGGATGTGGTTGACGCTGCCTTGACCTCTGGTTGTCGGAGCATTGCCTTTACTTACACTGAGCCTTCTCTTTCTGTTGAATACAACCTCGAAGTCAGCCGATTGGCGCACGATAACAGCCTAAAAACGGTATATGTTACCAATGGGTATATGACCGATGAAATGCTCGCGTTGACCATCCCAACCCTAGATGCAGCCAATGTTGACATCAAAGCTTTCGATGAGGAGGTTCACCGACGGTACACAGGCGCACATTTGAAACCGGTTCTGGATTCCTGTGCTGCCTTATATAAAGCGGGGGTTTGGCTTGAGGTTACCACGCTGCTGATTCCAGGGGTCAACGACGATGAAACGCAGCTAAAGGGACTGGCAGAGTTCATTGCCACGAAGCTCAGCCCGGACGTGCCCTGGCATATCAGCCGCTACTTTCCTCAACCGCAATTCCGCCAAATCCCCGCGACGCCTCCCGAGCGGATTTCGTACGCGATTGAGATCGGGAGGAAAGCGGGTTTGAGGTATGTGTATGGAGGGAATCTGATTACGTCAATCGTCACCGCCTGCCCAAACTGTGGTGAGAGCTTGATCCGGCGGGCAGGTTACGGGAACATGATTGTGCGGTTAAATAAAGACGCCTGCCCGAAGTGTGGATTTCGCATAGCAGGCGTCTGGTAAGAATGTTTTAGATCCGTTCAGGCACAAAACCTGCCCTGCCTTACCAACTCAATCACAGCATCCATACCGGGTTTAAAGTAGGCATCGTGTTCAAAGAAAGGCACCGCGGCGCGAACTTCGCGGTAAGCTTTTGCCGTGCCCTGCCCAAGCTTTAGCACGGGTTTCTCTTGTAGCCTGAAATCCAACGCCTGGCAGGCACTCATCAGCTCGATGGCGATGATGGTGCGGACATTTTCGACGATTTGCCGGCAATGTAACGCGGCATTTGCCCCCATGCTAACATGGTCTTCCACGTTGCCCGAGGATGGGATTGTATCGACGCTGTCGGGATGGGCGAGGGTTTTGTTTTCGGAGCATAACGCGGCGGCGGTGTATTGCAGGAGCATGAAACCTGAGTTTAACCCGCCTTGAGCTGCCAGAAAAGATGGGTAATGTTCCGGGTGGTTGTCGATCAACTTGGCGATCCTGCGTTCGGACATGTTGCCGAGATCGGTCAAAGCAATTGAGAGGAAGTCCAGCGAGAGAGCCAGGGGTTCTCCATGGAAGTTGCCGCCTGAGAGGATGGTAACTTCGCCGGATTCGTCAAAGAAGAGCAGCGGGTTATCGGTGACCGAGTTAAGCTCGGTTTCGACCACGCCGTGCGCGTAGGTTACAGCGCTGTGGACCGCGCCGTGCACCTGAGGCACACAGCGCAGGGTGTACGCGTCCTGGACGTTGGTGGAGGTGTCCGGTCGGGTCAGTTCGCTCCCGGCAAGCAGATCGCGTAAACTGGCTGCTGTTTCAGCCTGCATTGCCTGCGGACGGCTGGCGTGGATCTGGGGGGAGTAGGCACGCATCGTTCCATTTTGCGCTTCGAGGGAAAGCGCAGCGGCGCAGTTGGCAGAATTCAGAATTAGCTCCGCGTCATAGACCTGCAGGGCGCCAATCGCCGTCATTAAGGTTGTGCCGTTTGTGAGAGCCAGACCTTCCTTTGCGCCTAGCCTGACCGGTTTCAAACCGGTTTCTTGCAGGACTTCGGCGGAGGGTCTTACTTTTCCCTGGTAACGCACTTCGCCCTGACCGATCAGCGGTAGAGCCATATGGGCAAGCGGCGCGAGGTCACCACTGGCGCCAAGAGAGCCTTTGGAGGGGATGACGGGCAGGATGTTTTTGTTGAGCAGCGAAAGAAGCAACCGGAGGGTGTCAAGGCGGATACCGGAATGCCCTTTGGAGAGTGTGTTGGCACGGATGATCATCATCGCGCGGACGATTTCGGCGGGCAGTTCAGGCCCTGTGCCGACGGCATGGCTGAGGATGATATTTTCCTGTAGTTTCTCCACATCTTCCGGTGGAATCAAGCGGTCTTTAAAGGCGCCAAAGCCTGTGGTGATGCCGTAGGCGATACGTCCTTTGTTAACAAATTCCGCGACGGCGTTTGCAGCTCGCTGGATGCCAGGAATGGCTTCGGGGGCAAGCGTAATCTCGGTGGCGGGGTTTCTTGCGGCTTCAACAAGCTCGGCGATGGTGAGTGAGCAGCCGGTCAGTGCCAGTTTTGCCATAAATTCTCTCCTTTTACGCGAATGATCAAGCTTCGATGATTTCAATGGTTTGGAGTTTCACCGCGGGTGAGCCAATGCGCATTGGATCGCGTTCGGGGATGGCAAGCAGGACATCCAAGCCGTTTGAGACCTCACCAAAGATAGCATGTTTTCCATCCAGCCATGGCGTTGGCACGTGTGTGATGAAGAATTGTGATCCATTCGTGTTGGGTCCGGCATTTGCCATAGAGAGAATGCCTGGTTTGCTGTGTTTCAGACCAGCGCCAAATTCATCGCGGAAGGAATAGCCAGGACCGCCGCGACCGGTGCCGGTTGGGTCCCCAGCCTGAGCCATGAAGTCAGTAATGACCCGATGGAAAATCGTATCGTCGTAATACCCTTCGCGGGCAAGAAAAACGAAGTTGTTGACGGTGTTTGGGGCTTTGTCGGCGAAGAGGTTGACTTCAATATCGCCAAGGTCGGTCTTTAGAATCGCGGAGTACTTTTTATGCAGGTCAAGCTTGAACTCCGGGGATTTTGTCCATTGTTTTTGTGTCATGTGAATTCTCCTTGCGCTGATTTTATCAGAGGTTATGGTCAAGAGTCTACAACTCCGCGCAACCAGCGATTTGAACTTATTAACAAGTACAATAGATACATGCTCGACCGCTCATTTGATGTGCTTCTACCGCAACCCGAAAAGAAACCAACAGCATTCCGCTTTGGGCTCCTCTTTTTTCTGGGAGTCCTTTGTTTTTTGGCTACCCAAGTGTTCACGCGGGTTCCACTTTTAGGTTGGCTGCAACGAGAACCTGGCTTTCTTGTATGGGCAATCCCTAACGCATTGCTTAGCGGGGTGGTGATTGCGCTGAGTGCCGGGGTGTTTGAGGAAACCGGACGCTTTGCCATCAGGGCACTCCTCCTGAAAACCGCTCCAACAGGCATATCAGAACCTGTTATCTTTGGTTTGGGGCACGGCATATGTGAAGCAGTCTGGATATTTCTTCTCTCGTGGAGTGTGATGCGAACGCTGGACCCCTCGCAGTTTTTCCTGCCGATCGTTGAAAGGATACTGGCGATTACGATCCATGTGGGGCTTTCGGTTATGATCTGGAATGGGTTTCAGGTGAACAAGCGATTACGGTATCTCGCCCTGGCAATCCTGGCGCACGGATTGATTGACGCGGCGATTCCTGTCGCGGGGAGCCTCGGCGTAAGCGCATTCGCGTTGGAAGGTCTGTTTGCGGTGGCGGCAGTTGGGTTGTTGATCTATGTTTTTTATTCGAGAAAGTATTACAGAAAAGAGGATACACATGAAGAAAAAAATCTCTCGATTCCTTAGCTTAGTGTTGTTGGTTGTTTTTAGCGCAGCGTTATTGGCTGGCTGTGGTTCAAAGCTGCCTGAGGGTTATGATGAGGACGAGTTGAAGGCGTCTGCCGAAGTCGTTATTAACCTTTTGAACCAACGCGATAGCGTGGGGCTAAACGAAATGATGACCGAGGATATGAAAGCCGGCTTGACCGAAGAGGTCCAGGCGCAAATTTTTGCCTTCCTGGATGAATCGGGAACAATGAAGGAGATCTCGAGTTTGGGAGTAAGCGGCAGCGAGGAGAACGGGATCACCTTTGCCGTGGTCATTGCCAAGGTTGCGTACGAAAATCGTGATATTACCTATACGATTGGATTTGACCCCGACATGAAGTTGGCTGGTTTGTACCTGCAGTAAACAACCAGATTAAGAAAAAAAGGCTTGGGTTTGGATCCCAAGCCTTTTTTTATGTACGAGAGAAACCTTAATCCGTCCAGTTTTCTAATATTTTCTTCACTTCCGCCAGGAAGTTGTCACCGCTTTCGCCGTCAATGGCACGGTGATCGAAAACAAGGGAGAGGTATACCATTGGGCGGATGGCGATTGAATCGCTGCCGTTTTCATCGGTGATCACGACCGCGCGTTTCTGCATGGCGCCTGTTCCCAGAATACCCAATTGGGGTTGATTGATGATGGGCATCGCGAAGAGGGAACCTGCCGTGCCATGATTGGTGAGGGTAAAAGTCCCGCCGCGGACGTCGTCTGGGGTGAGTTTCCTGGAACGAGCTCGTTCTGCCAGACTGTTCACCTGGGAGGCGATCCCTTTCAGAGACAGGTTTTGGACCTGTTTCACGACCGGCACGATCAGACCACCTTCGCCCAAAGCGACTGCCATGCCGACATTTACGTCCGAATAGGTGAAAAGACCTTCGTCGGTCCAGGTGGCATTGATGGTCTTGTGGTCACTTAGCGCCATGGCTAAAGCGGCGATGAAATAGGCAGTCAGGGTCAGGTTGATTCCGTCAGCAGCGAATTTGTCTTTGTTTGCTTTGCGGTGAGCCAATACGCGGCTCATGTCCACTTCCATAACCGTCAGAACATGCGGTGAAGTCATAACCGAATCCAACATACGCGCGGCAATCTGCCTGCGCGAGGAGGTGTGGGGAATGAGGACCCCAGGGATGTCGGTTGGGACGGGTGCAGCTTTGGTAGGCTGTGGTTTTTCTTCGCGTCGGGGTTGAGGAAGCACGGCTGCTTCTTTTCTGGGGCTGCTCAAATATGCTTCAACATCTTGTTTGGTGATCCGACCTCCGGAACCAGTGCCCTGAATGCTTTCGGGATCCAGGTGGTGCTCGTCCAGCATTTTGCGGACAAGGGGTGAAAGGAAGGTTGAATTGGTGGATGGTTTTTCAGCCGCAACTGGTTTCTCCAGTTCAACTTTTTCGACAGGAGTCTCTTCGGCTTTAACGGCTGGGGCTGGCTTTTCCGCGGACTCATCCAGCGATTCACCTGGCTCTCCAACCACGCCCATGCTATCGCCGACGCGAACAGAATCTCCCGCGGCGACGTCGATGCGCAGCAGCGTTCCCGAAATCGGGCTGGGAAATTCGGTTACAACTTTGTCAGTCTCGAGCTCAACCACGGACTCAAATTCGTCCACATGATCTCCGACTTGCTTAAGCCATGAAACAATTGTCAGTTCTTCAACACCTTCGCCTGGTCTTGGGGCGATTAATTTAGTTGCCATTGGTCCTCCTAAAAAATGCTTGGAAAGCGTTTGGGATCACTTTCCCGCATGATCTGATATGCCTCGTCGAAAATAGTTTCCGCGTTTGGTTTGCTGTAATAATCCCCGTCCGTTCCATAGGCTGGGCGGTGGTTCGCTCCGGTTAGGGTGCGGGGGGCAGAATCCAGCCACTGGTAACCACCTTGCTTTTCCAGCACTTCCTGCATCATGTAGGCAGTGGTGCCGCCGGGCATGTCTTCATCCACGAATAACACGCGCGAAGTTTTCTTTAGGGAGTCCACGATGATGTGATTCAGGTCGAAGGGGAGCAGTGTCTGAACATCAATCAACTCCACATCAACGCCGGATAGGGCGAGCTTTTCAACCGCTTGTTGGGCAATGCGAACGGTGGCTCCGTAGGTAACCAAAGTCAGGTCTTTTCCTTGCCGCAGCACTTCAGGCACGCCAAGGGGCAGCTTGAAATCGGCGATATTATCGGGTAGGCGTTCCTTCAGGCGGTAGCCATTGAGCACTTCCACGACCAAGGCAGGATCGTCTCCTTCGATTAGAGTATTGTAGAAACCAGCCGCCTGGGTCATGTTCCGAGGAACAGCCACATGGATGCCGCGAATCAGGTTGATGATACCTGCCATCGGGGAACCAGAGTGGAAGACACCCTCAAGGCGGTGACCGCGGGTGCGGATAATTACGGGAGCCTTCTGTTGACCGACAGTACGCCAGCGCAGGTTGGCGAGATCATCCGCCATGATCTGCAAGGCATAAAGCAGGTAGTCGAGATATTGAATTTCCGCGATGGGGCGGAAGCCGCGGAGGGCGAGACCAATCGCCTGCCCTAAAATTGTGGCTTCACGGATGCCAGTGTCGGAAACGCGAAGCTGACTGTATTTCTCCTGCAGCCCACGGAATGCCTGATTGACGTCACCGAGGTTGCCAACATCCTCTCCAAAAGCAACCATCAAAGGCTCCCGGGCGAGAATTTCATCAAAAGCCTTGTTGAGCACTTCAAAACCCATAAGGGTTGGTGAGTTCTCACTGTATTTCGCGGCAACCGGCTTTACTTTCAGCGGCGATTTGTCTGAATCTGAGAGGAGGAATTTGTTGTAATAAGCCAGCCGTTCTGTTTCGAGCCCAACGCCGAGGTCGCGCAGCGCGTTTCTGGAATCGGACGGATGGTCCTTGGTCAGAACGAGCGCCTGGTGAATAGCGGCTGCGGCATCACTGAAGATTGGGTCCTGGATGCCGGTGAGATGATTATTGATGGCTTCGATCTCTGATTTTTGAGCTGTTTCGCTGGCAGCCAAATCCGCGATTTTTTGGGAAGCAGATTTCACAAATTGCTTGATTGGTCCCTGGAAGTTTTCCCAGGCGGTTTTTCGAGCTTGTTCGACTGTTTTCTTGTCTTCCGCTTCAAACTGGGTGAGCTGCTCATCGGTCGCGACGTTGTTGTCGATCAGATACTGGCGGTATCGGCGCAGGCAGTCAAAGTCGTATTCCCACTCAAGACGCTCCTTGGATTTGTAGCGTTCCTGAGAACCGGACGTGGAGTGACCCTGAGGTTGGGTTGCGTCTATGACGTGGATTAGGGCGGGAATGTGATACTTGCGGGCTGTATCCGCAGCTTCCTGATAGGTTTGCAGGAGTGCGGGGTAATCCCAGGCTTGAACCTGGTAAATATCGTAACCGCGGTCGCACTGCTCGGCAGGGCATGGAACTCTCTGGAAACCCTGCAAAATGGCGTACATATTTTCTTTTACCATCTGGTACTTATTCGGCACTGAGATGCCATAGCCATCATCGTAAATGCTGATAACAGCTGGGGCGTGAACCACGCCGATGGCGTTGACAGTCTCCCAGAAGAGACCTTCCGAAGTGGAGGCGTTGCCGATGCTGACCCAGGCGATTTCGTTTCCGTTGTGACTGAAATTGGTGTATTTTTTCAGATCAGCGTTTTTGCGATACAGCGCGGATGCCAGCGCGAGACCAACCGAACGCGGCATTTGCGCGGCGGTTGGGGCAATATCGGCGGCTGAGTTGTAGCGTTCGGTCTGATTGAGCCAGTTGCCATCCGCGTCTAATAATTTGGAGGAGAAATGACCGGTCATATTCCGACCGCCGCTATTGGGGTCGAATTTCGGGTCTGAATGCGCGTAGAGTTGCGCGAAGAATTCTTCGAGTGAGAGTAAATCCAGCGCCATCATCCAGGTTTGATCACGGTAATAACCTGAACGCCAATCGCCTTTGCCGAAAGTTCGGGCGATTGCCAATTGGGGAAGTTCTTTTCCGTCGCCAAAAATGCCAAACTTGGCTTTACCGGTCAGGACTTCTCTTCGACCAATGATGGAGGCTTGCCTTGAGCGATAACCAAGCCGGTAATCAGCTAACAATTCTTCTGGTGATAGTGGTAAGGTTTGTTTTTTATTAGCCATAGCTCCTGATTCCCATGATTTTCTTGTAATTATAGGGAGTGGAGGAGCAGGAGGCAAAAAATTGTAGAGGTAAAGGAAGGTAAAGGGATCTTAAAGAGCGGCAATCAGCCTTTCACAGCTCCTCCAAGCATGCCGCGGATGAAGAAGCGTTGGAAGAGAATATAAACGAGGATGGTTGGCAGGGCAACGATGATTGCGCCGGCTGCCATCAGCGGGATGTTGGCTGTGTATTTGCCCTGGAAGAAAGCCAAACCGACCGGAAGCGTGCGGAGCGCTTCATTTTGCACCATTACCAGGGCAAGGAGGAACTCATTCCAGGTCCACATGAAAATAAGCACAATCAACGTAGTAACAGCGGGTTTCGCGATCGGAAAGAGAATATACCAAAGCGTTTGCCACCTGGAACAGCCGTCCATGGTGGCGGCATCAGTGAGCTCGCGCGGGGTGGTTTCAAAGAAGGAAGCCATCCACATTGTGCCAAAGGAAACACTGAGCCCAATCTGGGGGAGGATCAACGCCCAGAGCGTGTCGGTTAGCCCAACCGAGTCCATAAGGTTGTAAAGAGGAATAATCACAGCCTCAAACGGAACCATGTAACCGATCAGGATTAAGGGAAAGAGCCAGTTTTTGCCCGGCAGCGGCAGCAAGCCAAAGGCATAGCCGCTTAGAGTGGAAAGGAAAACGCTCGATATCACAACCGCGGTTGCGACAATTACGCTGTTCTTGAAAAAGATGTTAAAACGCCCGACTTTCCATGCCTGTTCGAAATTGTTTAGGCTCCATTGGGTTGGTAGTGAGAAAGGTCCTTCGATCACTTCGGTGCTGGTTTTGAACGCGCTGGTGAACATCCCCCAAACCGGGACCAGGACAACCAGCATGAAAACGATCAGAATCAGGTCACGGGGAAGCAGCTTTTTCCAGGGATATTTCACGCGTTCTCCTCCTCCCCGGTTCGTTGGAAGCGGCGGATAACAAGTGAGATAGCGAGAATGATGACGGTCAGGACCGTCGCGATTGCGGCAGCATAACCGATGCGGTTGGTGGTAAAGGCTGCGCGGTAGATCAGAAAGCCAGTCACCATCGTCGATTCCCCTGGTCCGCCGCGAGTGGTGGTGTATACCAAGTCGAAGACGCGCAAGGCGGCGATGATGGTGGTAACCAGCGCCACGGCAATTTCGGCGCGAAGCCCGGGTACGGTGATGTGGATGAACTGCTGAAACGCGCCAGCTCCATCCAAACTGGCAGCCTCGTAGTACTCATCCTGAATATGCTGCATGCCCGCCAGAAACAGGACCATACAGAATCCGTATTGCACCCAGGTTCCAATGCTGCCGACTGCCGGCAGTGCCCAGGTGAAATCGCCAAGCCAACTGATGGCAAATTTATTCAAGCCAACCAGGCGGAGCAAGGTGTTGATTGGACCAAAAGTCGGGTTGAACATCCAGCGCCAGATCACACCAACGACAACCATGCTGATAACCTGGGGCAGGAAAAGCGCGGTGCGGAAAAATGCGAACCCTGGGATTGGGCGGCGGCTCAGCAGAGAAGCCAGGAAGAGACCGATCAGGATGGGGATGATACTGTAAAAAATGACGAAAACCAGGTTGTTGCGCAAGGCGTTCAGGAATTTTGGGTCGGAAAACACCTCAACATAGTTTGCGATACCAATCCAAACGCGGTTTTGGCTAAAACCGTCCCATTGGTAAAAGCTGGTTCGGATAGTTTCGAGAATCGGTAAAAACGTGAAAACCAAATATACGAGCAGTGTTGGCAAGAGGTAAAGCCAACCTTTCCAGCGGGTTTCTCCGGGGTACCTATTCGTCACGTTTGACATATAGAAAAGAAAAAGACCGGCGTAAAAAGTGCCGGTCTTTTAACCTAATACCTATTTGGACATGGATTGCAGGTAAGCCGAGTAGTCAACCTCAACCGCCTCGGTGAGGTTGGCAGGGGTTGAAATGCCGCCAAGCAGCTTTTGAAGCTCAGCAACCAGGGTGTCATAGAAAGTGGGAGTTGCCCAGTCGATGTAATGACCGACAGCGTTGCCCTGATTAATGGTGTTCCATGCGTTGAGGGTATCACCGAAGAGGTTGGCTGTATCCAGTTTGCTGTCGGCGGGTAAAGCCATTGCCGGGAGCATGCCGGCTTCAGCCCAGAGTTCCGCGGCGCGGGGGCTAATCATCCAGTTGAGGTACTCCGCGGCAAGATCCTGTTTTTCGGAGGTTTTTCGGATCGCGAACGGAATGCCCACGCCTCCGATTGCCAGACCGGATTTTCCTTGGTAGGGGGGCAACAGGAAGAAACCAAATTCCTGGTCAGTATCCACCAGCAGTTCGGGGGCGAGCCAGGAGCCTGTGATTGTCATGGCACCGGTTCCGGCTTTGAATAGGTTGTTGCTGTCATCATAGCCGATGCCAGGGAAGCCTTCGCTGAAATAGCCGGCGTTTGCCCAATCCTGCAGGATCCGGGCAGCCTGGACGTTCTCGGGTGTATCGAAGCTGACGTTGTTGACGCCGTATGTAAGGTTGTTGATGTAATCCAGCGAGACCAGCAGGTGTTGGATGGCACTGAATTCGTGGATAGCATTCCAGCCGTCCAGCGACCCAAATGAAATCGGGGTGATACCAGCCTCTTTGATGTCGGCGAGCAAGGTTTCGAAGTCTTCAAATGTGGTGGGGACATCCCAACCGTTTTTCCTGAAGATATCTTTATTGTAGAAAACGCCCACTACTTCGGCGGTTGGGCTGACGCCGTAAAGATTGCCCGTGCCAAAGGT
>JAYFQB010000133.1:0-7462 GCA_034927385.1 Anaerolineaceae bacterium
CAAACCCTATCCACTGTTCTGGATGGGGTTTGTTTTTTAACCGGGATTGGGTTGTTGGATGCACCGCATCCGGGTGGGTTGGGCTATTTTGGGGTGTCTGCCTGCCAGGCTTCAGAGACGCGTTTGTAGGTCTGCCCAAGGTCCTCCGGCATCAGCCGGGTTTCCCCAATAATCGACATAAAATTTGCATCTCCCGACCAGCGGGGCACAACATGCATATGCAAATGCGAGGCGATCCCAGCACCAGCAACTGAGCCAAGATTCATCCCAATGTTGAACCCCTGAGGGTGATAGACCTCTTCCAGCACACGGACAGCCTTTTGGGCAAGCTGCATCATCTCGTTTAGAGTCTCCGCGGGAAGATCCGAGATTTGATTGGTGTGGGTGAAAGGGACGATCATCAGATGCCCGCTGGTATAGGGGTACAAATTGAGGATCCCGAAGCAGGTTTCGCCGCGGTGGAAGATCAGATTCCGGGGACTGTCCTGTTCTTTTAGCGCAAGGCAGAAGGCACAGCCTTCGTTGTGCTTGTCGCGCTCGATATATTCCAACCGCCATGTAGAGTAGAGATGCTGCATGCGGTTATTTTAACAGAATTTGCTTGAGTGGGGAACACGGCTTTCCACACGACTCTCTATCATCCTGATGTATTTGGATTAACCCGCCGATTATCGCACAGGGGAGCAATCTGCCGGCTGATTTCGGGTACAATTTTGGAGATGAAATCATTCCGCAAGGTTTGGGTTTTTTGGCTGATTCTGGCGTTGTCCCTCTCTGCCTGTGCCGAAAGCGGCACGGTTTTTCCGCTTGAGTCCGCGCCGGATGCGCAGGGTCGCTTCGACTTTTCCATGCCGGAGGGCTGGCAGAGCCAAACTGATGGTGCTATCAACAGCTACACCCCCTCTGACTACGATGGCAGCGAGGAAGACCTGCGCGTGTTGCTTTACCTTGCCCCCACCAACACCTTCGACACCCAGGAACACATCGACGTCGCCTCGCCATTGATCCAAAGCTTCCTCGCCACCTACCTCGACGATGACTACGAAGTGATCGACCAAGGCGAAATCAAGGTGGACAAGTACCCGGCGATGAAGCTCTATTTTGGCAAACCCCACTCAGACACCTATCTGGTCGGGCAGGTTGTCATCACTGCCATGCCGGGTGTGGTGGTGATTTTCCTCGGCACAGGCATCCGCGCGGACTGGGATGCTTTTGAACCATCTTTCAAAGCGATGCTGGACGACTTCCATTTGATCAGCGCGTTCACCCCAACCCCTCCGCAGAGTTAACCGTGCGAAGAGCCTCCCGCGGTTTTGCCCTCCTTTTACCGGTCTTCTTGCTGGCAGGCTGCGTTTACCACGCCACCTCGCCCGGCCGGGCAGAAGTGCCGATCTTCAAGCCGCCTCAGTCCATCACTTCGACTCCCGAACCAACCCCAACCCCGGAGCCGCCCAGTCTCATCCAGTCTGGCAGCCCGGTTCAGGTGCAGGCGGGAATGTTTTCTTTTGAACCCGTTACCACCTGGGATGAAAGCGGCGTGCCGCTCTCGGTGCATATTAAGGACACCCGTGTGACGCTCAGCAACGCCGAAGAGAGCCTGTTCTTCAGCCTGGCGAGCGAGCTTGCGCCGTCCGGTTCCACCTCCCAGGTGTGCCTGGACACGATCCTACAGCGCATGGTTGGCGACCTTTCAGACCTGCAGATCAGCGAAGCAACCTCCATCTCAACCCAAAACGGCACGGCGCTTCAGGTCCATTTGCAGGCGAAGGTCTTCAGCCAGACCTCCATCGGCACGCTCCAGGTGATCCAGGCAAACCAGCGCTGTTTCAGCCTTTTAGGGCTTGCCACATCCGACAATCCCGTAGCTCTGTGGGAGGAATCCGGCGAAGCGATTCTGAACCGGCTGCAGAAGTCTGTCCGCATCCTTGAGCCTTCGCAATTGATGACCTGCGAAACATCAAAAGACACCGCGTATGGGTTTGACCCCAATAACCCCATCCGAACCGGCAACACAAACCTATATGATGGACGCACCCGGCAGGAAACTTACCTGCTTACCTTACGCGGTCCAAACAATGAGGAAGTCTTCTTCACCCGCCTCTCCCCCGAATTTAACGATCTTGGCGTGATTGTGGATCCCTACCGCGTTGAGTACGCCCAAATTCCAGCGTCGGTCACGTTGTATTTCGACATGAACACGTACGAGCCTCTTTTTGCCCCGCAGGGTTTTACCTGTGAGGCTGCCTTTCCGATTTCCATCCCATAAGCGAGACTTCCCCTGATGGTCAAGAAATACCCACCCCAGTTCTGGTTGATGCTGCTCGGTCTGATCATTTCGTCCACCGGCACGACCATGGTCTGGCCTTTCCTTACCATTTTCGCGAGCGAACGGCTCAGCCTGCCCATGGCGGCAGTTACCAGCCTGATGAGCATCAACTCGCTTGCGGGATTAGCCGCGTCGATTCTGGCAGGCTCATTGGTGGACCGGTTTGGGCGCAAAAGTATCATGGCGGTGGGGTTGTTTGGAGCGGCGGTGGCGTATTTTGGCTATACCAATGCCAGCTCCTACTGGCATTTCGTGATCCTGATGGCGGCTTCGGGGTTGTTTAGTCCGCTCTATCGCCTCGGTTCGGATGCCATCCTGGCGGACATGCTCAGCCCCGCCGAACGCGTGCAAGGGTACAGCATTTTCCGCATGGCACGGAATATCGGCGTGGCGCTTGGACCGATCCTCGGCGGGATTGTGCTCTCGAGCAATTACAACATTGGTTTCCTTGGCGCAGCTGCCGCGCTGGCAGTCTATGGGCTGATCACGCTCATCTTCCTGCGCGAAACGCTGGTGCGGGATCCGAACAAAAGACACGACACCCTCAGGGATCAGATCCGGGTCTATCACCAGGCATTCACCAACAAACCTTTTGCCCATATGGTTGGCGCGTTTACCCTGATGGAGGTTTGCGCCACGCTGATGTGGGTGCTATTGGCTGTGTACCTGAAGCACAACTACGGCATCGCGGAAGCGACTTATAGCTGGATTCCAACCACCAATGCGTTAATGGTGGTCTTTTTGCAGGTTATTACCACCCGCGCCTTCAACCCGCTGCGTGCCACACAAAAAATGCCGCTTGGCGCATTTCTATACATGATCTCAATGCTGATTGTGGGATTCAGCAGCCAATTCTGGGGCTTTTGGCTGGCGATGGTGGTGATGACCTTCGGCGAGCTGATCGCCGCCCCAACCGCAACCACATACACAGCAAACCTCGCGCCGACCGAACAGCGCGGGCGCTACCTTGGAATCTTTGGGCTTGCCTGGTATGTTGCCATGGCGATCGGTCCATTTGCCGCTGGGGTTCTAACCGACGCTTTAGGCTTCCGCTCACCGTGGTTTGCCGGCGCGTTGGTGGGAGCTTTGGCGGTCTACGCGTTTGTGATGTTGGACCGCAGCCGGGCTGATTCTGAGCCTGGGCAGTGAGGCATTCCCCGGAAAGGGTACAACAAATCTCCACCTGTTTCGCGCCTCGGAAGCTTTTTTTTAGGGAAGGCTGCCTGGCGCCTTCATCCGCAAGGCTTTCACGGCTTGACAATCCCCAGGTAAACCGCGATAATATAGAACATACATTCTATTTATACGGGTGCGGAATTGACACAGATGTTTGTTTTCAACCAAAAAGGCGAATTGCAGGTGCGCGAGGTCTCCGAGCGGCCTGAAGTCGTTGTGCAAACCATCAACCGTGGGGACTGGGAGCGTTACCTGCCCTACGAACTCTCGCCCACCCAGTCCTGGCAGGCGGCACGGGTGAACCACCTGGTGGTGGTGACACCGCTCGCCGCGCCGGAGGATTACCCGCTCATCAAACTGACCCCCCGGGAATTTCAGACCCTACAAGGCTTGTGCTCCGGAAAGACCGCGGCTCAGATCGCCTTCCAACTGCACATCCAGGCGCGATCCGTACACCGCCATTTCAACAATCTGCGCGCTAAGTTTAAATCGGACACACTACCGGAACTGCTGGCAAAAGCAGCCGCTCTGGACCTCGTCCGACCTGACCTGGACGACCTGTTCGATTAGGGTTTACCTTCGTGTGACAGCCTATCTGCCCGTAAATGGCGGCAGCAGCTTGGGCGGGGGCTGGGAAACCGCGGCATCCCACATCACCCGCGCGACGGTCATGGCTGCCTCGGGATGCCCCAGCGCGGCTGATGCCCGCGCCACCTGGCTCAACCTGGAGGCATCTTCCTGCAGCCAATAGTCGATCATCGCCCGGAATTCCCCCACGTTTTGTACAAACGCGCCAGCCTGGTGGCTGAGCAAAAAGCGGACGTTGCCTTCTTCCTGCCCGGGAAGGTAATCGATCAGCAGGATTGGCAAGCCAGCCGCAAGACCTTCCGAGACAATCAGCCCGCCAGCCTTGGTCACCAAAATATCCGATGCCATCATCCACTGAGGCACATTCTTTTCAAAATTCCGCACTTCCACCGGGAAGTCAAAATGGCTGTCAACCAGCTTCTTGTAAAGCTCGTCATTCCCGCCGGCAATCACCACAGCCTGAACCGGCGTCGGAAAGCTTTCCAGCACCTGGAGATAATCCTGCAGGTTGCTAACCCGATTGCTTCCAACGAATAGCAGCGTCAGACGGTGAGGGTCCAGCCCAAGCGAACCACGTAACGCCTGCTTTTCCACCTGGTTGAGGCTGAAATCCGGGCTAACCGGGATGCCCGAGGTCACCAACTTCCCTTCCGGCACGCCGCTTTCAAGCGCTTTCACCTTTACCCATTCGTTGGCGATGAAGAAACGATCCGGCTCGGGCGAAAACCATAGCGAGTGGACGTCCGCCAGATCGGTCACGACGGTAAATGAAGGCGTTCGGGCGCCGGTTTCCTGCAGGACCCTGCCGATTGGGGTGTTGAACATCTCGTTGGTATTGAGAATCACATCCGGTTTGAATTCGCGGATGGTATCCGCCATGATTCTTTGGAGCATGAGCGCCAGTGCGCCTTCCACCACCTCGCTGACAAGCCTCGAATCGCTGACCTCATAACTGAGGCGGTACAGCCCCGGGCTAAAGCGCACGCTGCGGTCGTAGCCTTTTTCGATTGGTTTCATCACCGTCGGGGTGTTCGATTCCTGGATAGGATTGGTCACCAGGATTTCCACCTGCCCTGGATAAAGGACTTCAAGCGCTTTCGCGACCGACAGTGCCGCGCTTCGATGCCCAAAACCGGCATCGCTGGTAATAATCAGGCAGCGTTTCTTCTGCATAGTGTTCGTGGTTCACCTGCGGTTGCAGGTGCTGCTCCTATCTGTTCGCCTTGTTGTGAGTGAAAATTATACCGCCGGGCGGATGTGGGCGGTAGATGGTTCTACAAGGCTCACCCCCCCGTAAAACACCGCCCCGAAAACGGCCGTATTCTCCCGGGTTGCCCATCCCGTGCGCCATAAAAAACACCCAACGGCAAAGCGCGGGGTTTCTGAGCCGAATCGCCCCCGAAAAAAAGCAATCATCAGAAGGACAGGAGTTACTTCTTGTCTTTCTTCTTATCCTTCTTTTTCTTGTCTTTTTTCTTTTCGTCCTTGTCTTTCTTGTCTTTATCTTTATCTTTGCCCATCACAGCCTCCATTTCATCAGGAATGATTTCTTCCGGTTCCCAAAAGCTGATCAACTCACCCATGGTTGCCCTGGTGAGACCAGCCCAGTGTTTGATATGCAGAGAAAGGTAAGCAAGTGTGCCTGTGGAGAGGGTATCCAAGCGAGTGTCGAACGTGTGCAGCAGGTCGTCCAACCCGGGGTTATGCCCCACAACCATCACGCGTTCAACCTGATCTGGCAGTTTCTTGAGTTCCTCGATATAGTCTTTCGGCATGCCCGGGTAGAATGAATCGACAAATTGCAAATCACCTTTGAATTTCGATTGCTCCGCGGCGAGCCCGGCGGTCTGCTTTGCCCGCAGCGCGGGGGAGGAGAGGATCACCTGGGGTACTAATTCCGCCTCAACAAGCACCAAGCCAATCCTCCCGGCGTCTTTTTCACCGCGCCGCTTTAATGGACGGTCAAAGTCCTTCAGTTTCTCATCTTTCCAACTGGATTTCGCGTGCCGCAGCAAAAGCAGGGTCTTGGTCATAATAACACCTCCGGGATTGACCAACGCTCGGAATACACCTTGATCATAACATACGAATCACAGGAAGGCACCGCTTGACTTGTTACAGGTGTCAAAAAACAGCGTTCCGTTTATAGGGTAGAATGCCACCACGGAGATCGATATGATTTTCTTAACCTATGACATACACCTTTTGTTTTTGGCAACCAGCATTGGTTGGGTGATTGCCCGGCTGATCCGTTTCGCGATCCAAAAACGCGGCAGCCTGACCCGCGAACTTACGCTGGTTATCCTGTTCCTGTTTCTTTGGTTCCTGATCAGGCATACGATGGAGCCCTATATTCTGACGCTCGATCGTTCTCCTTTGCCTCCCAACCTTGTGCCGCTGCGCGGTTTGGCGCAGATGCTGCGGCGCGCGATGATGGTCGGCAACTCCATCACATGGTGGATTGTTGCCATCAACATCATCGGTAACGTTGTTGGTTTTGTGCCGGTTGGCTTCCTGGTTTCGGTGCTCACCCCAAACAGACACAAAGGCTGGATCGCGCTGGCGATTGGTTTCGCGGTTTCCCTGACCATCGAAATCCTCCAGCTCAGCTTCGTCATTCGGGTTTTTGATGTTGATGATTTGCTGCTAAACAGCCTTGGCGCGTGGCTCGGCTTCCTCATCTTCCTGCTCCTCAACGAGTTCAAGCAGCCCAGGGAGGCGTTTGCCCGCACAGCCAAGGCGCAAAGACCGGGAGCCTGGCGTTTCGTGCTGCTGTACGGCGCCTTCGCCGTCGCGGCAGCCGCCGTTATCTACTGGATAGATTACGCCGCATATCTTCAAATCCCTCAATAATGCTTTGAAAGGGAACTTTTAGGCGCAAAACAGCGTTTTAACCATAGATTGCCATGAAGTATGGTCAACTTTGGCATGATGGCAAAGAAATCGAGGAACCATGAAAAAATATCTAATTGCTTTTGTATTGTTAGGCATGTTGGCAGCTTGCAGTTTTCCGCAGGCAACCACCTCGCCTTCTGACTCACAAACACAGGTCGCTTTATTTGCCCAGGCTACGCTGACAAAAGCTGCGGTTGAAGCACAAACACAACAGACCGCCACCGCGGTTGTCGTTCAGCCAACCGCAACAGCTTCAAGCGCCCAACCGACCGACACGACCGTTCCACCAACCGCCACAGCGGTTCAGCCCACTTCAACCAACGTACCGACCGTTGCAGTCACCCCTGTTTCGCCCACATCCACAACCGCGGCGGGTCAGTCTGTCCGCCTGAGTTTTGCCGCAGGCACAACCAACTCCACCGCCGAGGGGCAATTGAGCGCCAACACCACCAGGCGATTTGTTTTCACAGCGGATAA
>JAYFQB010000283.1:0-8644 GCA_034927385.1 Anaerolineaceae bacterium
AGGTTCCGACCATTGAGGACATCCAGGCAAAGCGTGTTGACAGTCTGATTGACAAGGTGGAAACCTGGCTTAAACGCGGGCGTGCCAAAGAGGAACGTGCCCTGGTTGAGAGTATGGCGGCAGTTGGGTTTGATCCAATTGACATTGCGGCGGCAGCCCTGAAGGTTGCTCGAGCGGAAGAAAAGCAGCGCCCGATCCCGGAGATCAGCCCCCTGCCCGAGAAGGCTGTTCGACCAGAACGGCGACCGCGTGAGGATCGCTCCGAACGGGGCGGACGGGGTGACACGCGCAAAAAAGGGCAGCGTGATTCTTCTGGGCAGGCTAAACCGCGCGCGAACATTCGCGGGAAACAGAGCGATGAAGAAGGCATGATTCGGTTGGAAATGGGGCTTGGCAAAGTCGACGGATTGCGTCCGGCGGATGTGGTTGCCTCGATTGCTGGCGCTGCTGGCATCCCAGGCACCGCGTTTGGCAGGATTTACATCCAGAACCACCGCACCACGGTTGACGTCTCGGAGGAGTACCTCGAAAAAGTCGTCTCTGCCAACAATAAATATAAAGCCCGCGGGCAGTCTTTCACGCTGACGAAGGGTTAGAGTCGCGAAACAAGCGCTATGACAGCCAGGACAAAATGTCCTGGCTGTTTTTTTTGAAGGCATGTGTCTGAGGCTTCAGTGTGGAAAATGTGATTGGGGGTGCATGACAAGCTAGTTTGACATCACAAGCTTCCTTTGTTATTCTAAACATAGCCCCCTACCATGTGACCGTTGTTTGAGCCGCGCTCAGATAATTGGACGCAAGGAAACAGACACCAAGGAGCAATGATGAGAACCTTAAGATCCCCATTATTTATATTACGACCCTACGAAAGAGGCATTCAGGAAACACTCGGAAAATACACGCGCTACGTGCAGCCAGGCTTTGGCTTCCAGATGCCTTTTTTTCAAATAGTCCGTGTGCGCGATATCCGGGAACACACGATGGACATTATGCCTCAATCGGTAATCACCAAAGATAATGTGGAAATTTCTGTTGATGGAGTTATGTGGGTGCGTCCATCCGACAGCGAAGATTCGATTAAACGCACATTCTATAATATCGACGATTGGAAAAGGGCTGTGATCCAACTGGCAATGACCAACCTGCGCCAGGAGTTTGGCGACCTAACCCTTGACGAGAGCCTCGTGGCGCGGGAGAAAATCGCCACGAACCTAAAAGCTGTTTTAGGGAACTTTGCGGTGGAATGGGGTTTGACGGTGAGTAAGGTGGAAATTCGCCTGATTGACCCACCCGAAGATATCAAAAAAGCCATGCATAAGCAGAAAACAGCAGAGCAGGAGAGGCGATCGATGAGGCTGTTGGCGACCGGTGAGTTTGAGGCAGCCGAGCAGCAAAAACTGGCGGCAATCCAGCGTGCAGAAGGCGAACGTGAAGCAGCCATCAAGGTGGCTGAAGGTCGGGCTGAGGCGATCAGGCTGGTTAATGAATCGGCTGAGAAATACTTCGTCGGCAATGCCCAGGCGTTGAAGCAAATTGAAATGGTGGAAGTTTCGTTAAAGGATAATGCCAAAGTGATTCTGGCGGATAAGGGAATCACACCAACGCTGCTGCTGGGAGACTTGCCGCTTAACGAGAAGAAAAGGTAAGTTAAGGTAAGGAGCCAGTCGGATAACAGATGTTGAGCCATGCCTT
Source organism: Anaerolineaceae bacterium (assembly GCA_034927385.1). Lineage (GTDB taxonomy): Bacteria > Chloroflexota > Anaerolineae > Anaerolineales > Anaerolineaceae > Mesolinea. The sequence goes on from JAYFQB010000283.1 coordinate 1,693, forward strand.
TGGCTGGTTCACTCTGTTTCTTTCCTGGCTAACTCGCGCTCCTTCTGAGGGTGTCGCAAATCATGAAATCGGTTGCGAAAAAGCTTGCAACAATGCGTTGCAGCCTCTAAGAATTTGCCCAAAGCCCTCCTGAGAATCCATGATAAAGACTATAATGGAGAAAATGACTAAAGGAGAATGCCATGGAATTCAAAGACTCGCGTACCTATCAAAATCTGGTCAATTCATTTGCGGGAGAGTCACAAGCCCGTAATCGATATTCGTTCTATACCGAAGTCGCGGAAAAGGAAGGTTTGCTTCATGTGGCAGCGATTTTTACAGAAACCGCTGACAATGAACGGGAACACGCCAAAATATTTTATGATCACATTGTTCGCCAGCTCGGCGCGGTTACCATCCATGTAGACGCGGACTATCCCGCCTCGGTGGGCTCCACCTGGGAAAACCTCGAAGCCGCGGCTGCCGGGGAGCATGAGGAATTTACCCAGCTTTACAATAAGGCTGCCGAAGTTGCCAGAGAAGAAGGCTACGACAAAATCGCCGAATCTTTCACGGAAATCGCAGAAGTGGAAGAACAGCATTACAAGCGCTACAAAGCCCTGGCTGAGGTGGTGAAGGACGGAAACTACTTCAAGCGTGACCATAAGGTCTACTGGAAGTGCCGCAACTGCGGATACATTCACGAAGGCGAAGAAGCCCCCAAGGTTTGCCCTGCATGCAAGCACGCGCAAAAGTATTTTGAAGTTACCAGTTTCGAACAGTAAAAAAAGGGGGGATGGAAAGCTGCCCCTCCTAAGCCTGGCGTAAACCGGGAAAAACGATAAATTTGAGGCTGACCGCAAGTCAGCCTCATTGTTTTTTACATGCTGATTGCCGCCAGCCGACTGCTTGAAAAGTGGGAGCTCGGGCAAACCTGTGGCTGTAAACACCTTGTAAATAGTAGGGCTAATGGGTGCTTTGATTATAGTAAACTAACCTAAATATAAAATACTATAGCCCGGGCAATCAACCGGGCAAATTGATGAGGAGAATAATGAGCGAGTTCCTGGATAATGCAAGTAAACGAAAAGAAGCCGTAAAGAAGGTCATCCGCTTGCTGCATGAAGGAAAGACTGTCGAAGAGCTTCAGGCTGAATATGGACATGTCATCGCCGGAGCCGGGGCGCAAGAAATCGCCGCGGCGGAACGCGAGGTAATTGCTGAGGGTTTGCCAGTAGCGGAAGTGCAAAAATTGTGCGATCTGCATGTGGCTGTGTTTCAGGCTGGGCTGGAAGCGGCACCCGCCCCCGAGAACTTACCCGGACATCCGCTGTTCGACTTTCGGGTTGAGAATGAACTGATAGAGCGGCTGCTGGAATCATTGGCAGGTCAAGTATCCCAGTATGGCAGCGGGAATCATTCCATCCTAAACGCCTTACGCGAAAACGCGAAGAACCTGGATCTGATTTTGCGACATTACGATAAGAAAGAAAACCTGATCTTCCCGGTTTTGGAAAAATATGGTTTTCAGGGACCTTCAAAGGTGATGTGGGGCGTGGATAATGAGATCCGCGCGACTCTCAAGCAGTTCACATCCGCCCTTGCCGCGGAACCCCCTCAGGGCGAAGCGCTGGTTAGCAGTTTCACTGAGCTTTCTGGCAAGGCAAACGATATGGTCTATAAAGAAGAGAAGGTCCTAATCCCGGAATCGCTTGGGCGGTTTACTGAAGCAGACTGGAAACAAATGGCTGATGAGGTTGCCGGGCGGGTTGGTAAACCGCTGGTTTCCTACGACGAGGAAAGCTATGCAGTTCCAGAAGGGTTCATCCCCTTGAAGACAGGCGCGCTAAGCGCGGACCAGATCGATTTGATGCTTACCAATTTGCCGGTCGATATAACTTTTGTGGATGAAAACGACGAGGTGCGCTACTTCTCGCAGGGCAAAGAGCGTATCTTTACGCGAACAGCCGCGATCATTGGGCGCAAAGTGCAAAACTGCCATCCACCGCAGAGCGTGCATGTGGTTCAGAAAATTCTCGAGGATTTTAAGGCCGGGGTTCGTGATGTGGCAGAATTTTGGATCCAAATGGGAGCCGCCTTTGTGCACATCCGCTACTTCGCCCTGCGCGATGATGCTGGAACATATAAAGGAGTGATTGAAGTCTCCCAAAACGTGGCTGGCATCCGGGCGCTGGAAGGCGAAAAACGTCTTTTGGATTAGTGTTTGAACAAGGCAAAAGCCTGCCAAAATGTTGTGACGCAAAATACCTGCTGATGATGCCTGGAACACGTGGTATTATTTTTTATGTCTCCTGTTTTCAGATGCGGGAGGTGCAAATCTTAATTAGTTGGAGGAACTCATATGACGAAGATCGAATTTACCAGCAATTACAACGATTTATCAACTGAGCAGGGTTTCCAATTTGAGTTTAACTGCAACCGTTGCAGCACTGGCTACCGCACATCCTTCAAGCCTTATGCCATCGGCAAGATCAGCGGCGCCCTGGATACTGCCAGCAGTCTTTTTGGGGGCATCTTTAGCCATGCCTCCACGATTGGCGATAGAGCCCGCACCGCAACCTGGGAAAAGGATCACGACCAGGCGTTCGTCGAAGCTGTGGCGGAGGTTAAGGGAGATTTTGTCCAGTGCCCGCGCTGCTCCTCCTGGGTATGCCGGGAAAAATGCTGGAACACGAGTAAGGGTCTCTGCAAGAATTGCTCTCCCGACCTGGGAGTCGAGATGGCAGCGGCGCAATCCAGCCGGACGGTCGAGGAAATTTGGGCACATTCCAGGATGGCTGAGGATGACCGTGAAATGCTCAAAGAGGCGAGTTGGCGCGAGGGAGCCAGGGCAACCTGCCCCGAATGCGGTAAACCGTTGGTTGAGAAAGTCAAGTTTTGCCCGGAATGCGGCGCAAAGATCCAGCAGGTAGTTTTCTGTAAAGAATGCGGCGCTAAACTCGAAGCGGGAACGAAGTTTTGTTCGGAGTGCGGCACAAAAACCGAAGTCGGATAACCAGACTGTGGTTTGTGCTTGAAATTTATCTTCCATAAACAGGTAGTCTGTTTCACTATTCGCATGCGAGACAGACTACCGATGTTTTAATGGTCGCTACCATGAGGATGATGACCAACCCAATCACCAACATCACCAAATCGGCTGTATTACTCGCCCTTGCTTGCTGATCTCTGCAGGGTTGTTCGGATAGACCATGATCTCAATCTATTGACCTACCTTGGAGGTATAAGCGACATAAGCTTTAGCAAGTTTTCTTGGATACTCTTTTCAGTGAAACAAGCAAAAAACACCAACAATCCAGAGGCACTAAAATACCTGTGTCTATAAAAAAAGCCTCCTTTTCTTAAAGAATACTGGCGCTACTTTTCAGTTACGCAGAATTATTTCTGTAGGAGGATTTCGATTCCACGCTTATAACAAGTTAATGCAATAAGAAAAAAAGTTGGGCAACAATGATTAACTAAAGGCTGCTCATTGCCTTGCCAAGGTGATTGATGATATCCGAGGGCAGAGTGGCGGCTGCATGACCGACGGCTGCCAGCGCCAATTCCGCGGCTTTGGCGTGCAGCCAGACCGCGAGCGAAGCGGCATCGAAAGGCGCGAGCCCCTGCGCGAGCAAACCCACAATCAAGCCAGCCAGCACGTCTCCCGTGCCGCCATGCGCTAAAACCGAGTTGGAAAATGGCAAAACACGGCAATCCCCCGCGGGGGAGACAACCAGCGTGTTAGGTCCCTTGAGGATCAGGGTCTGGCGCCAATTCTGCGCGTAGGCGGCGGCAAGGTTGAGCCTGTTGGAATGGATCTCATCCAAACCGAGCCCGGTCAGGCGGGAAAACTCCATCTCCTGCGGGGTAAGAATGGTTTGGCGCGGCAGTAACTTCTGCCAGGCGGGCTGCTGGCTCACGAGGTTGAGCGCGTCAGCATCCAGCACCAAGGGCAGGTCTGGCGCGTGAAATTGCAGGCGCGAAAGCAAACCAAGCAGGAAAATCTGAGTGCCTTCGGTTTGGCTCAGCCCCGGACCCACCAGAACGGCGTCTTTTCCAGCCAGCATTTCCGGGATTTGCGCCGCCGCCTCAGCCGAAATGGCGCCTTCGCGGCAGGGAAGGGTCAGCCAGATTGCTTCGGAGATGATCGCTGCCAGTGGGGTGTGAATGCACTCAGGGATAGCCGCGAAGACCAGCCCGCTGCCGCTGCGCAAGGCAGCCTGGATGGCAAGACCTGCCGCCCCGGTATATTTTTTCGAGCCAGCCACCACCAGCACCTTTCCGAAGGAGCCTTTGAAGGAATCGTCGGCTCGCCGGGGCATTAATGCGGCGGCAAGTTCGGGCGTGATCGGGTTGGCGAAGGAGCTTTCCATGCGCATAATTGTACCAGTCGGCGAACAGGATACGGGATCGGATGGTTGGCGGTGGCGGAGCTGGGTCGTTTTATACTTAGCCTCATCCTCAGAGAAGTCCACATCCATTTGAACAGAGTCTATCTGGTGTTTGACTTTTACAACCTTATCCGGCATAATTAGCTGGTGCTTTAACCCGGTCAGGGCTCTGACCTTACAATTGAAACAAAATTAAATTTAGGGATGCCTGTGCAAACTACTTACACTGAACAGAAAAATCCTGGGGTGATTATCCGATTGGTCGGCGTTGTAGTTGACGTTGAATTTGAATCAGGAGATCTCCCCTCCATTTACAATGCCCTTCTGGTCAAACGCGAGGGTGGTGGTGATTTGATCCTGGAGATCCAGGAGCACGTCGGCACGAACGTGGTGCGTGCCATCGCCATGGGCAGCACGGCGGGTCTCCGACGCGGCATGCTCGTAATTGACCTCGGCGAACCAATTAAGGTGCCCGTGGGCAGAGAAACACTCGGGCGTTTGTTTAACGTTCTGGGGGAACCGATTGACGACCGCGGACCATTCGAGCCAAAAGCGTTTGCTCCAATCCACCGCAAACCCCCGGCAATCCGCGACCAGGTGCTCTCCAGCGAGATGATCGTCACTGGCATCAAAGCCATCGACCTGCTCACCCCGTATCCAAGGGGTGGGAAGGTAGGGCTGTTTGGCGGCGCGGGCGTCGGAAAAACCATCCTGATGCTTGAGTTGATGAACAACACCATCACCAACAGCTCGGGCATTGTGCTTTTTGCCGGTGTGGGCGAACGCAGCCGCGAAGGCAACGACATGTGGCTGGACATGAATGCCTCCGGCTTAATCGACTCAGCCATTCTTGCGTTCGGTCAGATGAACGAACCGCCTGGCGCCCGGCTGCGCATTCCCTTTACGGCTCTTACCATGGCGGAGTACTTCCGCGATGAAGAAAACCGACCGGTGTTGATTTTTATCGATAACATTTACCGCTTCATTCAGGCGGGCTCGGAAGTTTCGGCGTTGTTAGGGCGGCTGCCAAGCGAAATGGGCTACCAGAGCACACTTGATTCCGAGATGGGCTCGCTTCAGGAACGCATTACCTCAACCAGCAGCGGGAGCATCACTTCGGTTCAGGCGGTCTATATCCCCGCGGATGATGTAACCGACCCGGCTGTGGCGGCGACTTTTTCGCACCTGGATGCCACCACTGTACTTTCGCGGCGGCTAGTTTCCCTTGGGCTTTACCCCGCGATTGACCCCCTCCAATCCAGCTCGAACCTCCTGACCCCCGAGCAGGTCGGGCGTGAACATTATGAGGTTGCAATGCAGGTCAGGGCGACATTGGCGCGATACGAGGAGCTGCAGGACCTGATCGCGATTCTTGGCATGGAAGAGCTTTCTCTGGAAGATCAGCAAACTGTCATAAGGGCTCGCAGGGTGCAGCGGTTCCTGACACAGCCATTCATCGTGGCGGAGACTTTTTCGGGAAAGCCTGGTGTGTTTGTCACGATTGAAGAAACCGTCAGAGGGTTTAAGGAAATCCTTGAAGGAAAGTACGATGACTTACCCGAGCAGGCTTTTTATATGACCGGCTCGATTGATGATGTTTTGCGCCAGGCTGAAGAAATCGAATCTCTCGAGGATGGATCAGCCCAGGAGGACTCTATTGACCAGGTTAACTGACCGCGAAAACCTGCTCAAAGTTCAGGTGCTCAGCCTTGGCATAGGCGGGTTGGAACTGGAGCGGGTCGAAAAGTTGCAGGTTCAGTTGGAAGATGGATCCTGGCTCGGAATACTCCCGGGGCATGCGCCTATGATTGCCGCGACAGGCGATGGCGAGCTTAATTATCGAAAAGACAATCAGGACTATTCCGTTTCGGTCAAAGCAGGAATATTAACGCTCGCGGATAACCTGGTTAGTATCTTAACAACACACTAAGGCTGAAGTGAAAGACACCAAGCTGAGCGACACACCCCCGGAGAACCAGCCTGACAATCCGGTTGAGGGAAAGCCCATCAGGCGGCACCGATTGTTTTCGGCGCGAGACCTTCGCGCGACGACGATCGGTTGGGAAATTGCCATTCCAATTGTGGGTGGACCGCTGCTGGGATTCTTTTTGGACCGGCAATTTGGCACTGGCTCACGCTGGACGTTTATTCTGCTGGGCGTGGGCGTGCTTTCGGCGATCGCCGCTGTTGTTCGGTATGTGCGGTATGAATTTTACGTTATGAACAAAGAAGTAAATGAAAAAAAAGCCGAGGAACTCCAGAAAATGAAAGATTTGATCAAGGAGCAGGAACACCGGCGCAGAAAACGATATGGAAAGTGAAACTGTGAAAGTTTTTTGGATTATTTTTTGGATTTTAGTTGCCACAGGTTGGTCTGTGCTTTCTTTCCAATGGCTGCGCAAAGAGGTGGAAGAAATCCGCCCTGCTCAGAACGGGCAAAAACCCCATTTGGCTGGGCTGATACTGCGCAGGTTCGTGGTGTTTATCCTGCTTGGGTTGCTTATATACCTTGCTCTGCGGACGGAACCGCTTGGAGCAGTTGGGATGGTAATCGCGATCACGTTTTCCACTTGGATACA
>JAYFQB010000100.1:0-3729 GCA_034927385.1 Anaerolineaceae bacterium
CGGTGCCAACTTCTGGAGAGCCGCACTGCTGGCGTTCCTTGGTTTGCTCAGCCTGCAAACAGCCCGCACAGCTTACCGGGCAGCCTACATCAATTATGACAACGCGATGGAGCTTTTGGTTTACGCGCACTCCACGCGTGATATGAAAGATTCCGTTGAGCAAATTGAAACAATCTCAAAACGGCTCTATGGCGACAAGACCATCAAAATCGCGTATGATAACGACGCTCGTTACCCCTATTGGTGGTACATGCGCGACTATCCCAACAAAGTCGATTTTGACTCAAACGTCACGAAGTCCTTGCAGGATTCACCGATCATCGTGGTCGGTTCCTCGAACTTCTCCAAAATTGAGCCGGTGGTGCGTGATGATTACTACCGCTACGATCTCAAACGTATGTGGTGGCCCAACGAGTCGCTCTACCGCAATTGGAGTTTGGGAAGCGTCCTGAATGATTGGAAAGACCCAGCCAAACGTTCCGCTATCTGGCAGCTTTGGTTCAATCGCGACTACACGCAATACGCGACTGCCTTCAACAATCCTTCTCTGACCCTCGCCACCTGGTCCCCCAGCGACACCGCGCGCATGTACATCAAAAAGGATGTCGCCGCCATGATCTGGGAATACGGGATAAGCCCTGAGCCAGAGGAACCGTACATAGACCCATACGCCGATAACACCATCAGCCTTGAACCGCTGAGTGTCATCAGCTACGCGGGCGAAACCGCTTTCAACGCCCCCCGCGATATTGCCATCGCCGCGGATGGCTCTCTTTTCGTGGCAGACTCGCGTAATCATCGCATCGTCCGCCTCGACCAGCAGGGCATGTTCCTGAACGCTTTTGGCGGTTACGGCAACGTGATGGATGGGGAGGTCCCGGGCGGCTTGATGAACGAGCCCTGGGGTGTAGCGGTTGGACCTGATGGCAACGTTTATGTTGCCGACACATGGAACCACCGTATCCAGGTTTTCACTCCTGACGGTCAGTTCCTGCGCATGTGGAGCGCCTTCGAAGTCAACGGTCTGCCGGACGGCTTCTGGGGACCGCGAGGAATCGCTGTTGATCAAACCGGTCGTGTTTTCGTGACCGACACCGGTAAACAACGTGTTGTTGTCTTCGATTCTAATGGCAGCTACTTGACCCAATTTGGCAGCCTGGGGCTGGACGCCGGCAATTTGGACGAGCCGGTTGGTATCGAAATCGGTTCAGATGGCAATATCTACATCGCCGACACCTGGAATTATCGTGTTCAGGTATTTGAGCCGGACCCAACCGGGCTGCAGTTCCGCTCTGTCAGATTGTGGGAAGTGGATGCCTGGAGCTCGGACACGCTGGAAAACAAGCCCTTCCTGGCGCTGGATCCGGACGGCACCGTGTACATCACGGACCCCGACCGCGGGCGGGTGATTGGGTTTGACAGCGAAGGGAACTTCAAAGTCCTATGGGGCGGGTTTGATAACAGCTATTTGATGGGTGTCATCAGCGGTATCGCCGCCACGTCCGACGGCACGGTGTGGGTCTCCGACGCCACCAGCAATACCCTTTTGCTCTTCCAGCCACCTGAGTGAAAATATTCAGACAATTATTAAAAAAACAGCCCTGAAAAGGGCTGTTTTTTTACTCCTTCATCGCCTGGTAGAGCTCCATGTGAGCTTCGTAGGGTGCGTTCCGCTTTTGAACGCACCAACGGGAATGTGTCGCGCCATTATTGGTGCGATCAACAGTTTCCGTAGGAATGTGACGCGGCATTATTGGTGCGATCAACAGAAGATCACACCTTTTTCGATTCCTGGAATAAAATTATGCCATGCCCGATTACCGCCGTTTATACATTCCCGGTGGGACGTTCTTTTTCACTCTGGTGACGTACCAGCGCAGGAAATTGTTCACATCACCTCAAGCTTTTGAATTGCTTGACCTCGCGATCTCTAAGGTAAAAACCTACCACCCTTTTACAATTGACGCGTTTTGCATTCTTCCTGATCATGTACATTTTTTATGGACAATGAATGAAAATGACAGTGATTATTCCCTGCGGATCGGTCAATTAAAGCGATATTTTACGAGAATGTATCTTGATAATTTCGAGCTGAATTCGAATATCAACGATTCCCGAAAAAAAAGGGGCGAGACGGCAATATGGCAAAGGCGGTTTTGGGAGCACACCATTCGCGATAATGATGATTTATCTCGCCACATTGAGTATATACACTTCAACCCGGTCAAACATGGGTTGGTTTATGCTCCCAGGGATTGGCAGAATTCCAGCTTTTTAGAATATGTGAAAAATGGTTTTTATGACGCCGATTGGGCTGACAGCACCAACATGCAATTCGATGGGGTCTCGTTTGGGGAATAGATATATGGGTGCGATCAACTGGTTTTTCGTGGATACCCGGTTTGTCTGTATTCCGTTATTTTTTGTAGGGTGCGTTCCGCTTGTGAACGCACCAATAGCATTCGTGGTTTGACCGTATTTCGTTTGTTTCCGTAGGGTGCGTTCCGCTTTTGAACGCACCAACTGGAATGTGTCGCGCCATTATTGGTGCGATCAACGGAAGATCGCACCCTACTTTTCTAAGGCGTGGGCACAGGCGGCACAATCAGTTTTCTACTTTTCCTTTCGTTACCGGATCACATTTCGTTGGGTCCGCCGTTGATTTGCCCTCTGCTATGGTATTATTTTAAGATATTCCATACCGCCCAAGGAGGTCAGAATGGCGCAATCGCAATACGGACCCAACAACCCCCACCCCTTTTCCACAATCCGCACGGAGCTGATTTGGGAGGGGAAGTATGACGAATACGGCAACCGGCGCGAGGTGGATGTTGCCGGCGCGGCGTTCCCCCTGCAAAAGATTGAGACGGTGGATGAGCCTCGCGCGCGCGCCGAGGTGCAGGGGCTGCTGTTTGAACCGCAAAAGAGCCACCGCGACGACTTCCGCAACCGCCTGATCTGGGGCGATAACAAGCTGGTGATGGCATCTCTGTTGAAGGACTATAAGGGGCAGATCGACCTGATCTACATTGACCCACCTTTTGATGTTGGCGCGGATTTTACAATGGATGTAGCGATTGGCCAGGATAATTTCGAAGTTAAAAAAGATCAATCGACAATCGAGATGGTAGCATACCGTGACATGTGGGGAAGAGGTACGGACTCATATATTAATATGCTTGCCGAACGATTACTCCTCATGAGAAGATTAATATCCGAGAATGGTGCGATATTTGTTCATTGTGATTGGAGGGTATCAAGCATTATCCGCTTACTACTTGATGATATTTTTTCTGTAGAGTTTTTTCGTGATGAGTTAGTTTGGAGAAGAGGAAATATTAACACCCAAACTCAATCCAACCAATTTCCAAGAAATCATGACACGATATTCTTTTATCGCTCCCCTAATTCAAAGTATTCAAGACAGTTTAAACCCTATAGTAATTCTACAATGCAAATGTATCGATTTGATGATCATGACGGAAAGGGCTTGTATAGATTACAAACTTTACGCACCTATTCCCAAGATTCAATAGACAAAATGAGAGCAGAAGGAAAGATTGTAGAAACCTCCAGTGGAAGCATTAACTTCAAACAATACTTGTCTGAGAAAGAAGGGGTCGTCATCGACGATATGTGGGATGATATCCCCAGTCTTCAAGGTAATTCATCAGAACGCACAGATTATGATACACAAAAACCAGAAGCGCTGCTCGAACGGATCATCAA
>JAYFQB010000329.1:0-4427 GCA_034927385.1 Anaerolineaceae bacterium
TGAATTCAGATATGCGTTCAGTCCTGGCAGTGAGAATGGCAACATCAGTGCCATCCCCGTCATCCCCACCAGGCGGTCGACCACGAGTGAGGCAGCTGCCAGGCTGGTGCTCAGCCCGAGCCGCACTGAGCCAGCCAGTCGCAGCACATCGCCACCGATGGTGGTTGGCAATACGTTGGAGGCAAAAAGACCTGCAAATGTCAGTTTGATTGTGTCGGTAATGCTTAGCGTGGGGTTTTGATCCTTCAGCAAGGTGTACCACCGGGCAATAATCGCAGATCGCGATACAACCACAAGCACAAAAACAAGCAAGATGCGCCAGGCGGTCAGTTGGCGGATAGTTTGCCAGGCTTCCCCCCAACCCACCCGGCTGAGGAGGTAAATCATGATGCCAATCGAAAGAACTGTCCCGCCCCACCGGATGATGAGGTTCAGTTTTTTCTTGTTGGTTTTGGTTGGGGCAGGCATGGCTGCAATTATACAACAGGCAAGGCGCTTGGATTTGTTACAATAGGAAGAGACAGATCTTCGGAGGTATGCATGGATTTACACAAAATTGATCCTATCGAGTTTTCAGTCCAACCCCACGACCTTTTTGACCGTCAGATGGTCCTTCTGACCTGCGGCGACTTTTCCAAAGGCGAATTTAACTGCATGACCATCGGTTGGGGTCTCTTTGGAACCATGTGGAGCGTTCCGACGGCATTGGTTGTGGTGCGTCCCAGCCGTTACACCCATAAGTTCATGGAACGTTTCGACAATTTCACGATGACCGCCTTTCCCCCCGAGTACCGCGCGGACCTGATCTATCTCGGCAGCCATTCAGGCAGAGATGAAAACAAGCTTGCCAAAACCAAGCTAACCCCCATCGCGGCGGATTTAGTGAGTTCGCCAACCTTTGCCGAAGCGGAGCTGAGCGTGGAATGCGGCAAGCTATATTTCACGGATTATCAACCGCGGCACTTCCTTGAACCCTTCATCCACGAAAAGTACTCCGGCGGAGACTACCACCGGCTCTACTACGGCGAAATCCTGCGGATCAACGGGATCGAAAAGTATCGCGGCAGTCGTCCTGTGTGAGATTGACTGCGTCCAGCAGATGCTACAGGCTGCCCTGATATGCCCAAAAGGTTCCGGTTGGCGTTATAATCTAAACGACAACGAAAAGGAGTGTCAATGACCGAGAAAAAGATTCGCGTTTTAATTGCCAAACCCGGGTTGGATGGTCACGACCGCGGTGCAAAAGTTGTGGCTCGCGCTTTGCGGGATGATGGCATGGAAGTCATCTACACAGGATTGCGCCAAACCCCCGAAATGATCGCCGAAGCGGCTTTGCAGGAGGATGTTGACGCCATTGGTCTTTCCATCCTTTCTGGCGCACACAACGCCCTGGTTCCAAAAGTTCTGGCGGATGTCCGGGCGAACGGACAAACCGACGTGGTCGTCTTTGTAGGCGGGATTATTCCCGAAGTCGACATCCAGCCGCTGCTTGACCAAGGTGTGTTCAAGATCTATGGACCGGGCACCGATACGCGCCAGGTTTGCAAAGATATCCGCGAAGCGGTAAGCGCGAAAGCGTTGGCATGACCTCAGATTTTATCGACTCGCTGAGAAAGGGCAACAGACTTGCCCTTTCTCGCATTTTGAGCCAGGTTGAAGACGGCACAAACTCCGGCAAAGCCGCGCTTGAAGAGCTGTTCCTCCAGACCGGTGCCGCCCAGAAAATCGGCGTAACGGGTCCGCCTGGTTCAGGAAAAAGCACGCTTGTGAACGCCCTGGCGCGCGAGCTGCGTAAGCGGCAGCCCGACCAAAAAGTCGCCATTATTGCGGTGGACCCTTCAAGCCCGTTCACCGGCGGCGCTCTGCTCGGCGACCGGGTTCGAATGCTCAATTTGCAGGACGATAAACAGATCTTCATCCGCTCCATGGCATCCCGCGGTGCGCTTGGCGGGCTCGCGGAGCAGACCGAAGCCCTAAGCCAGGTGTTTGACGCTGCCGGCTATGGCTTTATCCTGATCGAAACAGTCGGCGCCGGGCAGTCCGAAGTGGATGTCGTCAACCTTGCGCACACAACAATTGTTGTAGACACCCCCGGCATGGGGGATGACATCCAGTCAATCAAAGCGGGCATACTGGAAATTGCCGATATCCTCGTGGTCAATAAAGCCGACCGACCAGGCGCCGACCAAAGCGCAAGTCACCTCCGGAACATGGTCGAAATGGGCTACTCGAAGGCAATCACCAGGCATCACCTGGAGGACACCCTCAACTCCCCCGGCGAAGTCTCACAGCCCCAAAACTGGGTTCCGCCTGTTCTAAAGACCGTGGCAAGCCAGTTTGAGGGTATTGAGCATTTGACCGACGCCGTTCTCTCCCATGCAGACTACCTGCGCCAAAGTGGGCAGTGGCACGCAAAGGATCGCGCGGCAATCCGGGCAAACATTCGCCGCCAACTGATCGTTGAATTGTTGAACGATTTTCGTCAGAATGTTCCCGCCGAAGTCGTGGATTCCCTGGTTGAGCAAGCCCAAAATCGGTTAATATCACCCAATGAGGCAGTTCGCGAATTATTGGCGTATAATCGCATTAACACATTGAAATCATCGGAGTAAGACCAATGGAAAGAACTTTCATCAAAGACCTGAAGGCAAAAATCGGTCAGGAGGTCACCCTTAAGGGCTGGCTGCAGACCCTTCGCGATCAAAAAAGCATGCAGTTTCTGATCCTCCGCGACAGGACCGGGCTGGTGCAGATTGCTCATTGGAAAAAAGGCAATCCCGAGCTCGCGGAAGTCATTTCCACACTCGGGACTGAGTCCGCAATAACCATCACCGGAAAAGTGGTCGAAAACGAGGTGGTGAAACTCGGCGGCATCGAAATCCAGCTCGAATCTCTGACCGTTCAGAACAACGCGGAGCTTCCCCTGCCTTTCGAACCCTTTTCCGATACCCTGCCAGACCAGGACTACCGCATGGACTGGCGCTATCTGGACCTTCGCCGCGAACGCAACCGCCTGATTTTCGAAATCCAAACCTGCGCCGAGCAAGCCATGCGTGAATATTGGCTTGAAAATGGCTTTATTGAAGTTCATTCCCCCAAGATCATGGGCACCCCCAGCGAAAGCGGCGCGGAGCTCTTCAAAGTGGAATACTTCGACCGAACCGCCTACCTCGCCCAGTCGCCCCAGTTCTACAAGCAGATGGCGCAGGCAGCCGGTTTTGAACGCATTTTTGAGATCGGACCCGTCTTCCGGGCTGATCCTTCCTTCACCTCCCGCCACATGACCGAGTTCACCGGCGTGGACTTTGAGATCTCCTGGATCGACAGCCACGAAGATGTCATGGCTTTCACGGAAAAATGGCTGGCATATGTTTACCAGGCAGTTGATTCCAAGTTCCATGACGCCATCAAGGAAAATTTCGACGTCGACTTCGAAGTGCCCTCCGTGCCCTTCCCACGCCTGACCATGTCGGAAGCCTATCAACTCCTAAAGGGCCTGGATTACAAGCTGCCCCCCGAACGCAAGGGCGACCTTGACCCCGGGGCGGAACGCGCTTTGGGTGAATACGTCAAGCAAAACATGGGTCACGATTTTGTTTTCGTCAAGGACTGGCCTTTCACTGTGCGCCCGTTCTATCACATGCTCCACGAAGATAACCCCACCCTAACGAAGAGCTTCGACCTGCTCGGTCGCGGCTTGGAGATCACAACCGGCGCCCAGCGTGAACACCGCTATGAAAAACTGGCACAGCAAGCTCTCGATAAGGGTCTGACCCTGGAGCCGATCCAGAACTACCTGAACTTCTTCCGCTACGGCTGCCCGCCGCACGGCGGTCTTGGGTTGGGTTTGAGCCGCCTCCTGATGGTCATGCTCAACCTTCCCTCAATCCGGGATGCTGTTTACTTGTTCAGGGGACCAAACCGGCTGGAACCATAGGAGCACCAATGCCTTACCTCTACGGTCAAAATATCCGCCTGAGAGCCGCAGAACGCGCGGACATCCCGCAGTTTCTGCGCTGGATCAACGACCCGGAAGTTGTCGAAAACCTCGAGGTCTATGCCCCAATGGGGACGGTTGAGGAAGAATCCTGGTTCGAGGCAATGAAAACACGCCCCATCAATGAGCATGTTCTGGTCATTGAGGTCCATCCGCAAGGCGAAACCGACGCCTGGGTCGCGATCGGCAACACATCTTTCTTCCCGATCGATGAAAAAGCCCGTTCCGTCGAGATTGGCATTATGATCGGTGAAAAAGAATATTGGAATCAAGGCTATGGCACGGAAACCATGCGCGTGATGTGCCGCTATGGCTTTGAGGAACTAAATCTAAACCGCATCTGGCTAAGGGTGTACGAAACCAACCCGAGAGGCAGAAATGCCTATCAGAAAGCCGGGTTTGTCCACGAAGGCACCCTCCGCGAGGCGGA
>JAYFQB010000224.1:0-1577 GCA_034927385.1 Anaerolineaceae bacterium
ACATGGTTGCCAACAGCGTCGCCAGGGAAACGATCCAGGGGAGGTTGTTGATGAGACCGGCGCCGGCGACGGCGGGGGCAGCATCAGCAAGCGCGTTCCCAGCCAGGGTCAAACCGATGACCATGGCGATGGGACCAGTGATGGTGGCAGGAAGCAGGTTTTCAATCACATCCCTGCCAAGTTTCTTCACGAGGAAACCAGCAGCGATCGAGATCAAACCGGACATCACAATACCGAAGGTGACAATCTGGATGTCAGCATCGGGGAGGATGGCAACGCTGCTCAGTTTTTCAGCGCCAACCAGACCGACAATGGCACCAATATACGAGAAGCTGGAGCCATAATACAGGGGGATTTTGCCTTTGGTGACCAAGATGAAACAAAGTGTGGCGAAACCGCTGGCAAAAATGGTGGTGGAAATATGGAATTTGGTAATGAGGGCGACGGTAATCGTGGCAGGGAACATAACGATAACCTGCTGGATTGCGTAGAGTAACAGCTTCCAGAATGGGGGGGTCTCATCTGGCAGGTAACCTACGGTACTATCTGACTTAGTAAACCACTTCATATTTTCTCCTTGTTAATGATAAAAGTTTTGAATTTTTAACAATAAATCAACAATCAACTTACCCAACCTATATTTTACGATTTATTCTCCTTTCCTTGTACTCCCTTGCGCATTTTTGGCGCAAGGGAGTTTAGAAGGCACTCAGGCTTCGTTTATCTTAACTCCGACCAGGAAGACAGTCGGTGTCAGTACAAAGGATTGATTTCTTGCCGCTTGCGATGCCCAGGGCAATAGCCTCGGGGGAAAGTGGCAGAACGTGGAAGTTGATGCCCAAGGCATCGTAGACAGCATTGCCTATCGCGGAGGGGATGGAGATCATCGGGTGTTCTCCGACGCCGCGAGCACCATAAGGTCCGTTTTGTTGCGGGTTCTCGATGTAGATCGGAACGATTTCCATCGGGATGTCCTTCATGGTGGGGATTTTGTTGTCCGTGAAGGATGGGTTCATCAACTGCTGATCAGCGTTGAACTTATAACCTTCCAACAGCGCGGAGCCTAAACCCTGCACCACACCACCGCAGATCTGACCATAGACAAGTTTCTCATTAATTACCTGACCAATATCAAAGGCGGAAGCGACTTTCAGGACGTCCACGTGACCAGTTTCAATGTCCACTTCGATTTCGACAGCGTGCGCGCCAAAAGTCCAGACGGCTGCCGGGTTTCCCTGACCGGTATCTGGATGCAGATTGGTCAGACCGTCGGCGATGCTGCTGCCGCTAGAAATCAGTGGACCGCCAATGCCGGTGCCGTTCGGGTACATGTAACCGAGGGCGATTTGCTTATAAGTCATGCGCCGTTCGGGGCTGTGGCGGTGGTAGACCTCACCGTTGGCGTGCAACAGGTTTTCGGGGTCTGTGCGCAGCGCCTGGGCTGCGATATCTTTCATCTTGCGCAGCATCTCGCGGCTGGCTTTGATGACCGCGTTCCCG
The DNA here is from genome assembly GCA_034927385.1 of Anaerolineaceae bacterium. Classification (GTDB taxonomy): domain Bacteria; phylum Chloroflexota; class Anaerolineae; order Anaerolineales; family Anaerolineaceae; genus Mesolinea. The sequence goes on from JAYFQB010000224.1 coordinate 1,501, forward strand.
CCCATGAAGGTGAACTTGGAAGCAACAGTGTTCCAGTCGTATGGATTAGCGCGGGTGTCGATCTCGGCTGAGATCTC
>JAYFQB010000040.1:0-2168 GCA_034927385.1 Anaerolineaceae bacterium
AAACCGGCTTTTTTCAAGCGGGCGGCAACTTCGTGGGCATTGTCGTTATGGCGGTCGGCAATCGGAATCAGAGTCACTTGTTTTGGCGAGAGCCAGGCGGGGAAAGCGCCGGCGTAGTGCTCGATTAGCACGCCAAAAAAGCGTTCCATCGAACCCAGCAAGGCGCGGTGCACCATGTAGGGGCGGTGCTCTTTGCCGTCTTCGCCGATGTAGCTCAAATCGAAGCGTTCGGGCTCGTTGAAATCAAATTGAATGGTCGAGAGCTGACATTCGCGCCCGAGGGCGACTTTGACCTTGAGGTCGATCTTGGGACCATAGAACGCGCCGCCGCCCGCGTCCACCTGGTAGGGGACGCCCATGCGTTTCAGCGTTTCTTCAAGCGCAACTTCGGCATCATGCCACATCTTGTCATCCCCCACGCTCTTTTCGGGTTTGGTGCTCAGATACGCCTGGAAATCCTTGAATCCAAAGGCTTTCAACATGTCCATGCTGAAATTGAGCGTAAAGTCGATTTCATCGGGCATTTGGTCCGGTCTGCAGAAGTGGTGTGCGTCATCCTGGGTGAAGCCGCGCACGCGCATCAATCCATGCAGCACGCCCGAGCGTTCGTAGCGGTAGACCGTTCCCTTCTCAGCAAACCGCAGAGGCAAATCGCGGTAGGATCGCAACTGGCTTTTGTAGATGTGAAGATGGAAGGGACAGTTCATCGGCTTGATGAAGTATTCCTGGTCCTCAATTTGGATCGGAGAGTACATGTTTTCTTTATAGAAGCCAAGATGACCGCTCGTTTCCCACAGACTGGCTTTGCCGATGTGGGGAGTGTAGACAAGGTCGTAGTCGTTGGCAACGTGCTGATCGTCCCAGTAGCGCTCGATTTGGTGGCGGATCATGCCCCCATTGGGATGCCAGAGGATCAAACCCTGACCAACTTCGTCGTTTGAGCTATAGAGGTCAAGCTCCTTGCCGAGTTTACGGTGGTCGCGTTTTTTGGCTTCCTCGAGTTTCCAGAGGTAATCCTTGAGCTGATCTTTGCTTTCCCATGCGGTGCCGTAGATGCGCTGGAGCATGGGGCGTTTCTCATCGCCGCGCCAATATGCGCCTGCGACGTTTAGCAGCTTGATCGCGGTAGGATTGATCTGGGCGGTTGACTCCACGTGGGGACCGCGGCAGAGGTCCAGAAATTTGCCGCTCTGGTAAGTTGAGATAACTTGTTTTTCGTCGGTTGGGTTACCGTCGTCATCCAGATTGCCGTGCTCAAGACCGTCAATCAGTTCCAGCTTGAACGGCTGGTCCTTGAAGATCTGGCGAGCCTGGTCGGCGCTGACCTCGTTGTAGACGAAGTTTTCTTTTGACTTAATCAGCTCCTTCATGCGATTTTCGATGACTTCCAGGTCATCGGGCGTCAGGCTGCGGGGTAGATCGAAGTCGTAATAAAAGCCGTCTTCAATGGCTGGTCCGATGGCAACATGGGCATCGGGGAACATCTCCACGACCGCTTCAGCCATAATGTGGGCGGTGGAGTGGCGGATCCGATAAAGCTCTGACTTTACGTAATCCTCATTCTGATGTGACATTTCTTCCTCCTTGCCGGTTGCTATATGAGATTTTTCCGAGGTCTTTTAGTACAGCCGGACTTAAAACAAAAAGACCCTCGCTCTGGGGCGAGAGGTCTCTCACGCGGTTCCACCCAGATTGCTCCTTGCGGAGCATCTCAAAATGCCGGTAACGGGGCTTCCGTTCGTCTTAGTGAGCGTTTGCTGTTCAGACTCAAGCTGGCAGGGGGTTTTCAGCGGTTCCGACCGGGCAGGTTCACACTCTCCCTGCTTCACTGGCGGTCAATAACGGCGTACTCGTCCTGCGTCATCGCGACTAATGGGAAAGTATATCACCAGCGCACGCGAACGCAAGGGTGAGGAGTGGACAGGTGAGGGGTGGACATTAGGACAATCGCATCTAAATAGCGGGCAAGGAACCTGCAGCATAGGGGGAAACGGAGGTGAAGGATGGAAGAAAGCACATTTTCAATCATATTCAGCGAACCGGAAGACCCGCGATTATATCGAACCAAGCGGCATAAATTATTAGACATCATTCTCATGACCATTTGTGCCGTATTAAGAGCCAAGATTTCAAAGATGCCCCCTATGACTATGCGGAAGCCGTCAATA
>JAYFQB010000351.1:0-16963 GCA_034927385.1 Anaerolineaceae bacterium
CATACTTCCAAAGATTTTTTCGATAATTCAAGTCGCAAGAAAAGGTAACGCCTTGATCCTTAGCTGTTTTCACTGCCTCGAGTGAAAGGAGCATGGCTGATTCTGAGATTGCCGGAGTGATACCGGTGATGTGGAACCAACCGACCCCATCAAAGGCGCTGTTCCAATCGATATCGCCAGGTTTAGCTAAAGCAATTGAGGAATACTCCCTGTCGTAAACTACTTTGCTGGGAAGTTGGTTTGCGCCTGGTTCGAGAAAGTAAATCCCCATACGTCCAGCTCCACGTTTTACACGAGATGTATCAACGCCAAACTTACGCATTTCCTGGAGGCAACAATCGCCAATCGCATTGTTAGGCAGCACCGTTAAATATGCTGCTTCCATGCCAAAATTGGCAAGTGAAACCGCAACATTAGCCTCGCCACCCCCAAACGTTGCCTCAATCATCATTCCTTGAAACAACCGCTCGTGATAGGGGGGCTTTAGCCTTAACATGATTTCGCCAAAGGTTAGGATTTTCATTTAACGCTCCTTTACTTTTGGAGAAGATGAACAGCAAAACCACCAAACTCGCTTTTTAGGTAGACCGCAACCATGTCTGAGCCTTTAAACTTTGCGGTGGTCATGTCCACTTCGAAGCCTCGTTTTGTCAGGTAATGGATTGCCCGGCTGATACTGTTTGTTCTGATTGCGATATGTCCCATGGCACCGAGGTAATTGGATTTCAACACTTCAATCGCAGGTCCAGCAAAATTGGAGCTGGTTCCTTCCTTAATCGGGAAGTTAAATGCCTGGGCAAATTGTTCGCAAACCTTCAACGACTCTTCAGGACTTCCCAGGTTAATTCCCATGTGCGCCACTTCAAAACCTAACAGAATGTCGATGGCTTTACGAACAGACTCGGTAATTGCTGCGTAATTGTGGTTGGTAATATCAGCGGTCTTGCATAACCAACCGCCGCCAACGGCATGAATGAATGGCTTATTGGCATACTCTGCCAAGTTGTCATTGTTAACACCACCTGTTGGAATAAAACGAACGCCAGCGGATTTAAAGGGTCCTGAGAGTGCGGTCATGGCACTGACACCGCCGTAGACATCAGAAGGGAAGAACTTGACTGTTGTCAGACCTTCCACCAACGCTTGTTGAATTTCGGTAGGAGTGACGCACCCAGGGGTGACCGCAACTTTATTCTCAACACACCATCGAACAACGGCGGTATCGAAACCCGGAGAGACAATAAACTGCGCGCCAGCTTCAATAGATTCTTTGCATTTTTCGAGGGTTAGCACTGTGCCAGCACCAACCAACATTTCAGGAACGGCGGATCTTACGTTTTTGATTGCCTGGATACCAGCAGCAGTCCGCATGGTGATTTCCATCACATCTAATCCTGCTTCCAGTAACGCGTGGGCTGCGGGAACAGCGTCATCCGCGTTATCAATTACAACTACAGGAACAAGACCAGCCAGCCCTATTCGTTCGAGTACGTCCATATCAACCTCCTTCAATGTCTTAGAAAGTACCGTAAGTTTTTTCAGCTTCAACAGCCGACATTCCCTTTTCAATAGCTTCGCGAGTGCTTTTTTCGCCGCGTACCTTAGCCAAAATCACGGTGATAGCTTCCTCTTCGATTTCGCGCGGGAAAACTACTACGCCGTCAATATCACCAAACACCAGATCACCGGGTTTGATTAATATATTGCCGATTTCAACCGGGCAACCATAGCGGATAACCTGGTTCCTATAGATGGAACCCTGGGCATCCCTACCCATACAAAATACAGGAAAATCCTGTTCCAAAATCTGTCGCGTATCACGAATATAACCGTCGATCACAGCCCCCACAGCTCCTCTTCGCTTGACTGTCGCAGTCATGATTTCACCGAAATAACTGCATCTTCTATCTCCACCCGTTACAATGTAAATTTCATCTTCCTGAATGTGGTCGATAGCTTCAGTAAGTAAGCCGAGAGGTTTATCCTGCTCACCATAAACGTCGCAGATGATTGTGGGGTAAGCTCGTCCAACCATTACATCTGTTAAGCGAATCGACTGTATGTCACGAGGAAGGTAGATGTGGCTGTATCCAAGCGTGTCCATCATGTCACAAATTACACCTGTATACAGTTCTTGTTTCATGACCGCAAACAATTCTTTGTCATTTTTCCATTCTGGCATTATATTTTCTCCTGTAAGATTTATTTTTTTAGACGACACCGTTGCTAAAGAAAACGGTTATTTAACTTATCCAGTAAATCGTGGGACACCCGGGTTGGGATTTTTGTCTTCGCGATTGCTATAAATTTTTTATAGAGTTGAGGGTCACCACCAACAAGAACACTCTGTTGTTTGCTGATGAAAGTAACCTTGCTCGACAAAGGCTTCAGCTTGATCTCAGTGATGCTTTTCCATGGCATGTCCATGGATTTTCCGAAGACAGAAATGATGAGCAGCCCATCTTCTGTTACAACAATCTGTTTCAATAGTGTGAATAGCAGTATTCCAGAACCTGAGATCACACAAATTAAGGCGAGTAACGCGACAACCATGTAAGACAAGGTGTCGCTTCCTCCTCTGGTTGGATCCATGAACTTCACGACAATCAGCGCAAAACCCATCAATATCATTAATCCAGCCATGATCACGGTGAACTTAGTCTCAGAAAGCCGCAACAACTCCTTTTGTTGTTTTTCCGGATTTTTTTTCACTATCAGATAAATAGAACCAGCCAAACAAATTGCTGAAATAACTATAGAAACTATCAGGAATGCCATTGTTAACCTCTCATCTGTTTCGTGCTTCTAATATGTTCATGTACAGCCGTTCCGCTGAGACGGGATTTTGAGCATACAGCATCAAGACGTTAAAAATGTTTGGCGAGTAGGTCAAGCCAAGCAATTCCCGCGCGAAGCTCATGGCACCAATTTCACCAAGACATCTAATCCGGCTGACATTTTTGAACGGACCGATCTGCCAGACCTTTATCCGCTGTTGAGCCGAAAAAACATCATTTCGGATTAACTCAAAAAAGTGATATAGCTCATGCGCGATAAGCAAGTCGGCAGTTTTAATGTCACCGACCATCCCTCTCAAACCGTTTTCGTCAATCAGCTTGTCAGTTGCATTCGCGTTATCGCTAAAAACCGTTATCGTCTTTGGCTCCTCAAAAAAAGCAAACATTGAAAACCCGCCCCCCTCCTGCACAGTCTTCTCAACTAAGTTGAGGTTAAGGTTCTTCAACAGCTGAGTTATGGGGATATCGCCAAACCGCTGTTTTATTTCCAAGGCTAACTTACCGGCACTTTTCGTAGCCTCCTGGCTGTATTGAATCCGCTTATCTATCGAAATCCGGTTTACCAGCGGCTCAGAAAGAAAGGCATATCTAGCCCAATCCTCATCGGTTAGTAGTAGTAATTCACTAACCCATGAAGTTATCATATGATCTCGTTTCTTGAGCTGATGAGGATGATTTCTTCTTCCGGTTCCGCGTCCAGGAACTCGCTTGCCATTATGGTACGTAATTGTTCAAACCCGAGCGTGTTTGAGAAGTCCATCACCTTTCCACCGATACACAGGTAGATGTCCGGGGTGGAAAGCATTTCTCGCCGGTAAGACACCTGCCTGTCCCAAAGTTTCCTGGTCTCGACTTCCCAGTCCTTAACCTGACAGGCGGTCGCAATCGCGTCACCACACTGCACCTTGACAAACCCTCTGTGATCAATCAAGCGAATTTGCTGCTTCTCTCCGATGGTCCGGCCAAATACAAAGAAGATATCTTCATGAGCGAGGGTTTCTACCTCTTTTGGGTCCGCATGCATGGAATTAGCCGCGAGAACCCTGGCTTCATCCTCATTTACTTTCAAGGTTAGATCTGTTGCTTGTACTTCGTTGGAACCCAGGGCAATTGCCGTCACTTTAGAACTTTGGGGATCGATTTCAATATGCACTTCAATAGTTGATGGCACAGCCCCATTTTTGATAGCTAATCCGGCTGCTTCTTTCTTGATTCTGTTAATATCTTCTGTGCTCGGGTTAGGAATTACCCTTTCGACCACATCCCGAATCATCGCGAGAGCAACGCCGATTGATGAAATCACTTCGGCATATTGTGGAATGCTGTAACTCAATTGCATGGCATTTGCTGAGAATGGAAGCAGCGCTGCCGCTCCACCACCGACCCCAACCAGGGTGATTTGATCCCGTTCAAGGCGATATTTCTCAGCAAACTCCTCAATGACAGGTTGGATCTTCTCAAATGCTTTCTGTAAGATCTGCCGAGCTGCCTCTTCAACCGTAACGCCCAAATAGTCAGCAAGGGGTTGCATGCAAAGCCGGGCTGATTCCTGAATGCCGTATGAGAAGTCTGTCTGCTTGCATAAACCGAGTACGTTCGCGGCGCAGCTGTTGGTTAGCGTAACCCGCTTGCCATTCGCCAGCTTGATGCGGACATAATCATCGGGGTCCCCCTTTTTTGGAGAGAAGAACTCAAGTTTGGGTTCGATAATCTCATCAAGGGGTGTGTAGACTGCGTATTTCAATCCGGCGATGTGAGCGGATCGTGGACCGACATCCACGAGTGCATTATCTTTTGCCCTGATCATACTGCCGCCGGCGACTCCCAAAACACGCACATCCAGGGAGTTGATATAGGTACGATGCCCACCAACAACCGTATACTCTACGGCTGGTCTTCCATTCTTAATCACACCAATATTGGTGGAGGTGCCTCCAACCTCAAAGTAAATACCGTTGGAAGCCCGCAGGTACATCAAAGCGCCCATTACGCTCGCTGCTGGACCACTTAGCATGGTCAGTACAGGCCTTTTTTTCATTTCATCGATGTTCATTACGCCGCCATCGCCGCGCATGATCATTAATGGCACGGAAATTCCAGCCTGCCTTACAGCACTTTCCGTGCTTTGGGCAGTGTCAAGCATCTTCGGCAAAATGCTACCGTTGATCGTGGCTGTGCGGGTTCGCCTTGTAAGCCCATATAACTTACTGATATCAGAGGCAATTGTTGTCATCATGCCGTGTTTCTCAGCAATATCATGGACGATATTTTCTTCTTTAATACTATCCACGCCAAAGGCTTTAGAAGCCACCAGAACGGTTGCTCCTTGGTCCCTGAAAGTTTTGATCGCCTTTTCAACATTACTCTCATTCACTTCTTTGAGCTTTAGAAAAGAATGGCAGGTGTGGATTACACGACCAGTTCCCAGGTCAATGTCAGGTACCTTTGATTGGTTTTTTGCGAGCAAGCCTTCCAATCCACCTCCACCCATGCCAAGGATGCCGACCTTTGCGACATCGCCTTCGAGCAGAGCGTTAGTTGCTTGTGTAGTACTGTGTGCAATGAAAACCACATCCTCGGGGTGGATGTCATTTTCTCGCAGGCAGTTTTCAAAACATTCAATTACGCCTGCCGCTACGCCTTTCTCGTGATCATGAGTGGTCATCACAACTGATTGGCCAATGATTTCATTTGTGTCATTATCCAGCGCGACTGCTTTGGTATGTGTTCCACCAACGTCAATTCCAAACCGAATTTTCCTACTTCCCATTACTACACCTCGATAAAATTCCAATACGTCTTTATTTTTGGGAGGGGATTTATTTCCCCTCCCAATGTATTATTTCCGATCCAGCGAAACACTCTCTGATTGTCATTTATTACAAAAAGGCTCGTGGCTTCGCTATATCGATGAAAAACCTTACGCTACTTTTGCTGCGATCATGAAGTAGGCGACTAATTCAAGGACCAAAGCCAGGGGCAAAGCGTACGGTAAGGTTTGTGTCATGAATTCTTTGACAGTCACCTTTGTGTAGCCAATAGACCAAAGGTTCCAGGATTGAGTTGGGCATACGTTCGTTGTGATTGTTGAGCAAGGAATGTAGAACAACGGGAAAAGCACAGCCAGCGGATATAACCCTGTGCCTGCGATGATCGCGAAGGTTGCAGCACCAGCACCCCAGATGGTCAGAGGACCACGGAAGAGAGCCAACACACTAAACACACCGAAGACCAGGAACAGAAGGAATACATTTTGGGGCAGGATTGGAGCAACGATGGGCGCCAGGAAGGCTTTTGCGACTGCGGCAGAACGAATAAACATTTGCAGGAACAGCAAGAATCCCAACACCAAGCCAACGTCTGCGACACCATCGTAGAATGTCTTTTGCACAACATCCGCGATGCCATTCCAGCCTTTCTTCAAGTACCCAGTCCAGCCGAGTGCCCAAATAACCGAAATCACAATAGCAAGGATTGAGCTCATCTTGGTGACAAGCGACAGTGTCACAGGCAGAAGCGGGGTCAGACATGCCAGCAGGTTGGCGTCTGAGCCTTCCAGATTTACATCTTGCGTGGACCATGCGGTGACTTTCTTCTTGTTACGCAGGCTAATCAGGATCATTACGACCACAAATAAAAGATGAATGGCTGTAGCAACGAACGCAAAGCTGTACCATTCCGGGCTTTTGAAATTATAAAGTTCCTCGCCAATTTTCATTGTACCGGCAGCCTGGCTCAATAATGCATTGTTCAGATACAGACCGTTGGTAACTGACATCGCGAAAGTCCCGGCTGCAAGAGGTTTTGGAATGCCGAGAGACAACATAATAGGAAACACGATTACACCGATGGCAACAACGGCTCCAACACCATATGCGGTCGTGAAGATTGCGGTTACAACAACGGCAAGCAGAATGACAGTTAAGGCAGGTTTATCGCCGCCCAACTCAACAGCTTTTTTGATAATTGTGCGGGCAATTCCGGTTTCCACGAGGATTCGACCAAACCAACTGCCAAAGATAATGTTGACAGCCGTGGGACCAAACCCTTCAGGACCTCCCTGGAACACCTGGGTGTTTAGCGTTGGCCAGTCGACAGCTCCCCCGATCCAGCATAACGCTGTCCACAGCACTGCCATCACAAACAGACCTAATAAGAGGTTGCCACCTTTTGCCGCGTAGACAATAAAGATGACATAAGTGATCAATAAGATTACGCCAATAGCAATGTCCATTTTTAATATCTCCTGTTTTGAATATATTTGTTTCAAAAAGTCAAATTAAAAAAACACCATTTATTGCTCGACTTATCACCTCCGATCCTGTTTTCTTCATCCCTCCTGTGGAAAATAAAATGATAAAATGTGATTACGACAAGAGTATAACATAAACACACAAAATAATAGTAGAAAATCGCAAAAACGTACTATAATTTGGTGTTGTAGTGGTCTAAAAACTGAAAATGCATAGAGGTTGATAATGGTTGTATTGGACTCGCGGGGTGAAAAAAAAGTGGAAGAGCTCAATGTTGGTGAGAAGTTGAGGGCAATCCGTTCCCAAAGAAAAATGTCACGCAGAATACTTGCGGAAGAATCCGGACTCAGTGTTAACACACTGACCTTAATTGAGAATGGTAAGTCCTCTCCTTCTGTAAGCACACTTCAGCGACTGGCGCTTGCACTCGATGTACCTATCGCCGACTTTTTTAGCCCAGCTTCCGAAAAACAAGAAGTGGTTGTTACAAAGAGGAAAGAACGCTCAAAAATGAAGGCGGGAAAAGTAAACATTGAAATATTAGGGAAAGGATTTATGTACAAGAAGTTCCAGCAATATGTTGTGAACTTCAAACCTGGTGATGGAAGCGGCGACCCAAAAGTGGTTCATCTCGGATTAGAGTCAATATTTGTTCTGACGGGATCCGTGCAGTTTACTGTTGGGGAAACGGCATATCTGCTTAGTTCCGGTGATCATTTAATTTTTGATTCGAACATCTCGCATTATTGGCACACTGTTGATGAGAGTGAAGGGAAAATGTTGATAACATTTTTCAACACAGATGACTTTATTTCACAAAATTTTTTCCACAATGCGTGAAGCTCAGAACCAAATTGTAGTGGGAAACAGTAGCCATGCAGCAATAGAAAAGAGGTCAAGAATACTGGCGCTCATTGCTATTGTCTTTGTTGCGCTAAACCTCCGTGCAGCCATGACGGCTCCGTCTGCTGTTTTTGATCAAATTAAAGAAAGTATATCCATTTCTGATACTGCTCGGAGCATTATTGGGATGCTGCCCCCAGTTTCATTTGCGCTGTTTGGTTGGTTAGCTCCGCGACTGGTCGTAAAACATGGGCTGGAGAAACCAATTCTGTTCAGCCTGGGCATGATTATATTTGGGATCCTTGGCAGAAGTTTTTCAAACAGTGTCTGGATCTATGCTTTATGTTCCATTTTGTGCTTGGGAGGTATTGGAATATGTAATGTCCTGTTACCCCCGATCATTAAATACCATTTCCCAAATCAGATTGGTTTAATCACGAGTATTTACACATCTATAATTTACTTGAGTGCTGGGCTACCATCATTCGTGGCAGTACCATTGACAAACGCAGTAGGTTGGCGAGTATCTACAGGCAGCTGGGCATTGTTGGCTATCATTGCAGTTATACCCTGGCTGTTCATTCAAAAAGGTGTACAACCGAATCCCGAAGAGCAGGGGAGGACCAAGCTTCCGGTTGGGCGCTGGTCCGTCGCATGGGCGATTATGATTGTCTTTAGCATTGGCGCATTCAATTCTTTTGCAATGCTCGCATGGCTTCCGGAAATCTTGACTAAATCCTTTAACATTGCCCAGGCAGATTCCGGGAGGTTGATGTCCATGTTCTCCTTTATCGGCTTCTTCCCTACCATTTTCGTCCCTATTGTTCTGACTCGCTTTAAAAAGCCGTGGTTTGTTGTCCTATTCTTTTCGCTATGCATTATCATCGCAAATCTAGGTTTTTTGTTTCTCCCTCAGTTTGCGGTTATTTGGATCGCCGCAGCGGGCACTGGTCTGACTTTTATCTCCGTGGGATTGACTTTGATCAACCTTCGCAGCCGAACGAAATTTGGTTCTGCTTCGCTCTCAGGGTTTGTGCAGGGTGGGGGTTACTTGCTTAGCGCTCTGGGTCCTGTTACCGTTGGTTGGCTCCACGAACTGACAGGCGGTTGGGCTGCTTCATTATGGCTGCTTGCTGGAACCGGTGTTCTTGCTCTGGTGATGGGTTTGTTAGCACTCAAGCCAGTGTATCTGGAAGATTACGCAAAAGAGACTATCGGGTAGCCTTTAAGTGGGAGGGATGCCGGCTTTAAGAGCCATTGGTCATGGTCTGTGATACCCCAACCGATTTATCCCCGAAAGATGAGAACTCAGACCGATCATACTAAACCTGTTTCAAACTAATCTTTAGTAGATTAGCTCTCTATTTTGTGGTTTTGGTTTTATCCTGTCTACACGTCTACCGCTTCGGCGATGTAGATGTTCTCCTCATCAAACAGCAATTGCATAGAATGGTTGTAAAGAGTGTCAAGTATGTGAATATTTTCAATAAATGAACTCGCATAATCTGTCCGGCTGTCTGTTAGAACTTGCAACAAACTCTCGGTCCTCTTCGCATCTTTATCCTGAAGCAAATCACCAGCCTTTAAGAGGTTTTCATCAAGTTGCGACTTACTGATTACAGGGATTTTCTCTACTAACTTTCCAGCAGTGCTACTTAATTTGGAAAGACCCTTCAAGGCATATCCTTCCACGGAAGTATTGGAGGTTTTTTCAATTATTTCAGTGTATTGCCTATATAACTGCTTGTAGGTATCAGAATATTCCTTAACCTTATTGGCAATGCTATTTAAGTAGTTCGTGTCAAAATTCTCGAGGAGCATAACCTCCAGAAAGGAGGAAAACGAGAAGGTGTAAAGTGCCAACTGATAATCGTTCAGGCGGTGCAATGCTGTCTTTAAGAAGGACTTAACTTCTTGGTTGCTATGGAGTAAGGAATTTTTCCATGATGTTTTTTGTAGTTGCTCACGGTAGAGAATGATGCTCTGTTCAGTTTCCCGCTTGATATCCTGGACCAGGATATGTTTATGTTCTTTGTACTTCTCGTTATCCCAGTTAAATTTATAGTTGTTCAGGATGTCAGCCAACGCATTCAGGTTGCCCTTGAGTTTTGCCTCTTCCTGCAATTCCAGGAAAGCTAATATATCTTTTTGCGCCTGATAAATTGCATCGAGCTTCTTTTCAATTGCCATAATGGCTACTGCCATGCAAAGCATTGTTGGGTCAATAGGCAGTTGTGTCAATCTGGCAGCACCTCCGCCAACTCTGCCATTAAGAGCTTTGAGACTTCCAATGTACTCCCTGCCGCTCTTAAACATGGTCTTCCCCGCAGTGTTCACAAAATATATCCCGCTCTTCCCAGCACCACCTGCCGCGAAACTTGAAAGCTGTGTTAATGGTTGGAATGTTAATCCCAATCCGGCAGCTTTTTCGATCGGAAACTTCTGAGCCTTGCTAACATCGATTTTCGAATTAACAAGTTCCGCGGGAGGGAGATATTCAATATCCATCATTTTCTGAATAATTGCATTATTAGCCATTGTTACTTCCACCTTGATGATATATGCCGTTATTGTTGTGTATTTTAATCGTTATCTGACAAAATAACAATAACAAGTCGCTTTCAAACCCATAATTGGACATACTCATAACATTGGAAGTTCAAAGATCTGGATGAGATGAAAGGTTTTCGATTTCTTTTTCGATCAGCTTTAGTGCGAGGCGGAGTGCCTTCACGCGTCGGTCGTTGAGGGTTTTCTGTGATGATTGTAACTTCCCGCTTTCTTGAATCTTCTCGCATTTGTGGAGGGTGGATCCAAGGGAGTGCCTGGCTTCTTCCAGTTCTTGAATCGTGTAGGTTTCTATCGCCATCTTCTTTTATATTGCATCCATGGAATGTTTTTTCGATGACCTCCTGAGCTTCAACCAAATGGCTAGGTCAGAGGGGAGCGTAAGTCTTCTACAATCATACCAGCGATTTGCTTTCAACCTGGCGCGCGGGTACGATTTCAGGAGGGTTCCTGGAACTAAAAAGTGAGAGGTTACCTCAAGCCGTTGGCTTCGAGCAAGCCTTGATCGTTAAGGATCGAAGTTGTTTGACCGTCTGCTGCGATTGTTCCTTGGTTCAGGAGGATGGTTCTTGGTGTGAGCTGTTCCGCCAAAGGCAGGTCGTGGGTTGCAATCAGGATCGTTTGGGACAATTCTTGCATCAGTTCGATCAGTTCGCGCCTGGCGCGAGGGTCCAATCCGGCGGTGGGTTCATCAAGGACCAATATTTGCGGCTGCATAGAGAGCACGGTTGCGATTGCAATGCGTTTCTTCTCACCGCTGCTCAGGTGATAGGGGCTTCGATCGGCATATGCTTCCATATGGACTGCGGCTAACGCGTCCTCAACTTTTCCTTGAACTGTATTTTTATCAAAACCTTGATAAATTGGTCCATACGCGACGTCCTCGAACACGGAGGGGGAAAAAAGTTGATCATCCGGGTTTTGAAACACAAGTCCAACGCTCGCTCGGATCTGCCCCATATTATGCTTGTTTGCTTCCATTCCATCGATCAGAACCCGCCCGCTGCCTTCGAGGATGCCGTTAAGGTGCAAGAGCAGGGTGGACTTGCCCGCCCCGTTAGCGCCAATCAGCGCGATCTTTTCGCCCGGCGCAACCTTCAGCGAAATGTCATCCAGCGCCAACTTCCCATCTGGATAGTTGTATGAAAGGTGGCTGATTTCGATGATATGCTCCAAGGATTAACCTCCGGTTAAAAGTCCCAGAACGAGTAGAAGAAACAACACGCAAAATCCCAGGGCAAGGATTCTTTGGCTGCCTGCGGGGAGTGGACGAGCCTCAGACGCGGGTAGCTCACCATTGTATCCTCTGGCTGCCATCGCCGCATACACCCGATCGCTACGCTCGAGGGATCGCAAGAATAAACTTCCCGCCATGCCACCGGTTACTCTCGCACGCCAGCCTATGCTCCCACCTTTGCGGGGTGCCCCTTGCTCTGCCGCGCTGCGGCTCGTGCGTGCCCGCAGCATCCGCGATGCTTCATCGCTGATCACAAACAGGTAGCGCCACATTAATCCCAGGATTGCCACAAATAGCTTCGGCACCCGTAATTGTTGTAGTGCAGCTAATAAATCTGGGAATCGGGTCGTAGCGGATAACAAAACTGCTGCCTGCACGGAGACCCACAATTTTAGAGTGATGCTCATAAACCGTTCCAACCCAGCCGGACTGATGCTCACTTGAATCCCTTGGAAAACTGTGAAGTGAACATAAGGAGCTGGACCAGTAAAAATAAGCGGAATAGCTGCCAAGCCGAAGGGCAGCGCGAAAAGGGAGCGCCTGACCAATAGCCCCAGTCCCAATCGGGAAAGAACCCCAGCGGAGAGGATTAAGGTTAGGAACAGGATGTAAGCGGGCCAAGCGCCGGTTGGGGTCAGGTTCAAAAAAATAATAAACGCAAGGGTAAAGATAACCTTCACCCTTGCATCCAAATGATGGACTACGCTGTGCTTGAACTCGTAAAGTTCGCGCAACGCTTACCTCTGTTCCCCCTCTGCCGCGGCTGCGCGTTTTTCGACGCGGGCGACCCCATAGGCAAGGCTAAAAACGATCACGACACCAAGGACGCCCGCCGCAATGGTAGCAAAGGCGGGGTTGGATATTCCGGGCATGGTGTAGTCGGGGACGATATTGTAGAAAGCGTCTTTGGCTGCTGCGATAAAGCCTTGCTGCTCGGCAACCCATTCCAGACCATCAGGATGGCTGGAAGCAAGCGGAGAAAACACCACCAGCACCAACGCAATCAGGATACCGCCGATTACTATACCCTTGTTGCCCACCGGCTTGGCTTCCCCTTGCCTGAGCAAGTCTTTGCGGGCTGCGTAAATGAAAGCCAACGCGCCGGCTGTGATCAAGCCCTCTCCCACCCCGATCACGGCATGAACCGACGCCATGGCTGGAATAGCAATGTTCGCCGGAGATGTGCCTGAGGCTGCGAGCTGCAAACCACAAGACAGCGACGCAATCAGGATCGAACTCCAGGCAGACAGGAAACCAGCGGCAAATATGCCCCATGCCTGTTTTTTAAAGAGATTGTTCAGCAGCGTATAGACCGCGTAGGCAACAAAGACGCCCACAATCGCCATGTTAAAGATGTTGGCTCCAAGCGCAAGAATACCACCGTCCTGGAAGAGAAGCGCCTGGACCGAAACAACAGAAGTCATCACCAACACCGCGGGCCAGGGACCCAATAGGATAACCGCGATAGCCGCTCCCAAAAGATGCCCGGAGGTGCCGCCAGAAATGCTAAAGTTGAGCATCTGCCCGGCGAAAATGGCAGCCGCCAAAACACCCATCAAAGGCACATCACGTTCGCCAAGTTGTTTCGTGGTTTTTTTGAGAGCAAATCCGATGACGATCACAGAAATGAGCCAAAAAAAGATTGACACCAAAACAGAAAGAAAGCCGTCCGGAATATGCATTGGGTGGATCGGTGAAAACAACATCTATTTCCTCCAGTATTGAATGATAGAATTTGGTAAATAGAAATTCTGCGGTATTATAACGCAATAAATTGCATATGCAATAATTCGTTTGTTATATAGGGAAAAGAAGATAAAATGCGAACCTCCTCTGTGGACCAAATCATTATTGAGACTCTATCGAAAGAGCATGCACACTTAACTTCGCACCAGGTTTACGAGGAGCTGCGATTGAGGCTTCCCGCGGTAAACCCATCCACTGTATACCGCGCCCTCGAGCGGTTGGTAAAGAACGGAAAAATATCTGTCTCGGATATGGGAACAGGCTCGGCTGTTTATTAGCTTCTCGCGGACAGCCCCCATCATCACCTGGTTTGCCAGCAATGCAGCCGCGTCTTTACGATTGAACACGAGGATGTGAGCGATTTTTTCGAGATTATTCAGCAAAAAAACCATTTCCACATCATCACCAATCATTTAATTCTCTTTGGGATTTGTGAAGAATGCCAGGAGAGTTCTGAAACCAGCGCCTGATGGTTTGATTTCAAAAAAAACTTAATAACCTTTGCTTGTTCGCATTCTGTGCGCCATTGAGAGTGTGCCGTGAAGAGAGTGTTTAAAGTTTTACTGATCATTTCTGTTGTTCTTGGATTGTTGATCGCGATTGGGCATATCGCCTGGGATTTCATTGACCGCACCAACGGGCAGTTGGTTTCTTCAGGTGAGCAGCGTGAATATCTGCTGTATGTCCCCACATCGTACGATCCAACCAACTCGAAGGCTGTTCCGCTGGTGATCGACATCCACGGGTTTGTGCAGTGGTCAGTCAACCAGGCGGAGGTCAGCCAATGGAACCAACTGGCAGAGGAGGAAGGCTTCATTGTCGTCTTTCCTTCGGGGTTGGACGTTCCCAAGCGTTGGCGCTTCACCACTTCTATCGACGACCAGGCTGCGATTGAAACCGAACTGCAGTATTTCAGAGACCTGATCGAAAAGCTAAGCGGGGAATATGCCATCGACCTTTCCCGTGTCTACGTAAGCGGACTTTCCAACGGGGGAGGAATGGCTGTGAGGTTGGCGTGCGACTTGCCTGATCTCTTTGCAGCCATCGGGAGCGTGGGTGGAACATATCTGGTGGATCTGGAAGCGTGTTCTGGCGGAGTGCCGGGCATCTTTTTTCACGGCCAGGCTGACAAGATCGTCCCATATGAGGGGGGACTTTCTCGGTTTTTCTCTATCTTGTTCCCCAATGTGCCTGCGTTTGTTGAAGAGTACGCGTTGTTAAATGGTTGCGATGCCAACGAAACCGTCTTTTTGGATAAGGAACCTGTGATGGGAGTGAGGTATGAGGGTTGTGACCTGGGGGCGGATGTAGTTTTCTACTCGATTGCGGATGGCGGACACACCTGGCCCGGCGGCAGCCCCCTCCCTGAAGTGTTGACCGGCAAAACCACCCAGGAGATTGACGCCACCCGCCTGATGTGGAAATTCTTTGCGGACCACGGCGGGGAGCGGTAAGGAAGTTTCCCAATGCATTGGGTGTTTCCGGGGGCTGATGGTATCGGTGTTGAGCGCGGCTTGCCTTAGATTGCGTACCTCAGGCTAGCCTTTAGCTGCCTTCCAGCCTATCCCTTAAGAAGTGACACCACCGTCTCGACATGTGTTTGAGTTAGCATAAGAGGACGCAGAAAAGTCCTCGGTTTGTGATGAAGATGACGGAAGAATTGCATTCCCGTCTTGATCAAATTGTCTCCGTGCTATCCCATAATTATTCTTATGTAGCTTCTGCTTATAACCAGTTTTGAAAACAAAAGTAATCAATCCTGGATCAGGTGCTCCGCCTTCTTCATATCCACCAATGACCACTTTTTCGACGATGCTTTCGAAAACAAAACGGTCAAACTTTTCCAAGACTTGATTGCTTTCTAATATTGCCTTGAAGCTCAAGATGCGTGAACGAAGGTCATCCTGTTGGTTTTTAGTTACAGACAAATCGTTCAGTGTTGACTTCAGTGTGTCGATGTTGTTATCGAGATCGAACAATTTGCTCGAAAAGGCATCATCGTCTATGGTTCCTTCGAGTCTCAAGTCGATGAGCTTGCTCTTCTTATTTTCAGCAGCGACTAAATCCCTTTCGGTCCTACTGATGATCTTTTCAACATTTGCTTCCGTAAGCGTCTCTTCGGCCAATGCGAGGAAATCGTCAACGATCGATTTATCGTTTCCGCAAAGGAGCTTGTAGGCTTCGAGGAAAGCCTCTTCAATGATGCTTTCCTCTATGCCCTTGCTTTCCGGGCAATACTTCTTACCCTTTTTTGTCGCTAATGTGCATTGCCAGATTAATTTTTTATGTCTTTCACTAGCGTGCCAGCTTCTTCTGCTGAGTGTCGTATCGCAGAAACCGCATTGCAATAAACTGCTAAAGGCATACTTACGGCTATATTTTTCTCGCTTGCCGTCTGGATTGAGTCTACGGGGATAACCTCTCTTTGCGAGGATCTCCTGTGCTTTTGCAAACACTTCTTCGCTAACAATTGGGTCGTGATGACCTTTGATATAGAACTTATCTTCCTCTCCGAAGTTTACCAGCCGACGTTTGGAGATCGGGTCAACGGTGAAAGTCTTCCCAAGCAGAAGGTCCCCTTTGTATTTTTCGTTCTTGATAATGTTGATGACCGTGGATGCAGGCCAGGAGGTGAGTCCCCTTTTCGTTTTATAGCCCAGGTTCTTCAATTCATTACTCAAGATTGTGCAACCTGTTCCTTCGATATAACGCTGAAAAATATAACGTACAATATTGGCTTCTTCTTCATTTACCGTTAGTGACTTGTCTTCAGGATGATAATCGTATCCAAGACAACCTTGAAAACCCACGATCTCTCCCCGTTGCATTTTCATCTTGAGCCCTTTTTTTACATTTGCGGATATGTTTTCTACTTCCTGTTGTGCAACAGAGCTCAGGATTACTAATAACAACTCGCCATCCATAGTCAAAGTATTAATATTTTCCTCTTCAAAAAACACAGCAACATTCTTCTCTTTGAGCATACGAACATATCGTAAAGTATCCAGGGTGTTTCTGGCGAAACGAGAGATTGATTTGGTAATAACCAAGTCAATCTCTCCATTCATGCAATCGTTGATCAGACGCTGAAAGTCTTCTCTTTTTTTCGTTTGCGTACCGGTTATTGCTTCATCTGCGTAGATCCCTGCAAACACCCATTCGTTTTTTGATTTGATAAACTCGGTGTAATGCTGAACTTGTGACTTGTAGCTGCTCAGCTGATCTTCGCTGTCCGTGCTGACTCGACAATAGGCTGCTACCCGCTGTCTTTCGAATTCTTGGATATTCCCCCGGCGAGCAACCAGACCCTGTCCCTTAATTACTTCGACTGAATTCATTTCGATTTACCTCACAACGTGTATCTTACATAGCCAATTATATATCATTTTGATACACGGAATGAATCGTGATTTCAGAGAGAATCCCATATTTGTTCATCAACTTGCTTCTAATCTTTGTATATTCAGCTTGACTGATCAGCTGGTTTCCTAAAAGCTTGCGGAGCATAGCCAATTGCA
>JAYFQB010000356.1:0-5431 GCA_034927385.1 Anaerolineaceae bacterium
CTTGATTGCGCCATCTTCCCACTCCTCCTGCGCCATTCGTTCTGGCCAACGTGCGATGATCAGGTGCTCTTCCCACTCCCGCTCAGGGTCTCTGATAAATTGATTGCTCAGGCAGGCGTCTTTTAAGTAGCCATACAACGCTTCGGTCACAAAAGGCGTGAAAGGATGCAGCACACGCAGCATCAAGCCAAGCACATCCGCCAGAATAATCGCGGTATACGCAGCCCTGTCACCGCCTTCAGCCAACTGCCGCTTCGAAGCTTCGAGATACCAGTCGGCAAAATCATTCCATAGAAATTCATAAACCTGTCGACCTGCCTCGCCAAATTGATAGGTCTCAAAAAGGTTGTTAACGCTATTGATCGTCTGCTTGGCGCGTGCCCAAACACAGGAGTCAGCCAGAGTCCACTGCGGTTCGGCTTTGATGGGTTCATACACTTTGTTGACCGCGTTGATCACAAATCGTCCGATATTCCAGACTTTATTGGCGAAGTTTCGGTTACCCTCAACCTTTTTCACGCCCACATTCTGGTCACTGCCAGAACTTGACCCCACCACCAGCGAAAACCGCAGCGCGTCTGTGCCGTATTCATTCATCAGCACCAACGGGTCGATTACGTTATTCTTGGTCTTGCTCATCTTTTGACCCTTGTCGTCCCGCACCATGCCGTGCAGGTACACGGTATGGAAAGGCGCTTTTCCGGTGAAGAAAAGCCCATCCATGACCATCCGCGCAACCCAGAAAAAGAGGATGTCATACCCTGTTTCCATCACACTGGTTGGATAGAAGTAGTTGAAATCCGGTGTCGCGTCGGGCCAGCCAAACACCGAGAATGGCCAAAGACCGGATGAAAACCAGGTATCCAGCACGTCCGGGTCCTGCTCAAGCTTTTTCGATCCGCATTTCGGGCACATGTCGGGATCGTCCCTGGAAACAATCACATCGCGGCAATCCTGGCAATACCAGACTGGGATGCGGTGACCCCACCATAACTGGCGGCTGATGCACCAATCCTGGATATTGTCCATCCAACTCAGGAAAACCTTCGTAAACCGATCTGGAACAAAAGTGATTTCCCCGTTCCGCACTGAATCAGCGGCCATTTCAGCCAGACTGCCCATCCGAACGAACCACTGAGTCGAAACCAGAGGCTCGATTATCTCGCCGCCTCTTTGCGATCGGGGAACATTCATCAGGTACGGCTCCTCCTTCAGAACCAGCCCGGCTTCGGTCATATCTTCCCAGATTGCCTTGCGGGCTTTAAAGCGGTCCAAACCAGCGTATTTTCCAGCGTTTCCGTTCAGGGTGGCGTCTTTATTCATGATGTTAATCAGAGGAAGGTTATGCCGCTGGCCAATTTCGTAGTCGTGGGGGTCATGCCCAGGGGTAATCTTTAGCGCGCCGGTGCCAAATTCTTTGGTCACATAGTCATCAGCGACCACCGGTATTTCCCGGTTCAGGATCGGCACGATAACCGTTTTCCCAACGAACCTTGCGTAACGTGCGTCTTCAGGGTGCACCGCCACTGCCGTGTCGCCGGGAATGGTTTCAGGGCGTGTGGTTGCCACCGGGATGTAATCGCCGCTGCCGTCAGCAAGCATATATTTGAAGTGATACAGTTTGCCCTGCTCCTCGGAATATTCCACCTCAAGATCAGAAACGGCTGTTTGCAGACCAGGCGACCAGTTGATCATGCGCGGACCCTGATAGATTAGCCCCTGCTCGTATAACCGCACAAAAGCCTCTCTTACGGCTCTGGAAAGCCCTTGGTCCAGCGTAAACCGTTCGCGTTCCCAATCGCATGAGGCACCAAGCCGCCGCAACTGGTTGATGATCTCGCCGCCGTATTTCTCTTTCCACTGCCAGACGCGTGCTTCAAATGCCTCACGCCCGATCGCCTCGCGGGTGGTGCCTTCTTTTCGCAGCAGGTTTTCCACTTGCAGTTGCGTCGCGATGCCAGCATGGTCGGTTCCAGGCACCCAAAGCGTCGGTTCGCCTTTCATGCGGTGGTAGCGAATCATGATATCTTCCGTTGCCACAAACAACGGATGCCCAAGGTGCAGCGCGCCGGTCACGTTTGGCGGTGGGATAACAATCACAAATGGCTCAACATTCGGATCATGCCCGGGCAGATTGGGGTCATTACTCGGTTTGAAATAGCCCTTCTCTTCCCAAACCTGGTAAATTTTCTCTTCGTATTCTTTAAAATCATACGACTTCGGTAATTCTGTCATCCAACACCTCTTTATGCTTAAATAAAAAACTTTCGTCCGTTGAGGACGAAAGTTATCTTCCGTGGTACCACCTCAATTCGACCCTTCCGGATCGCGCTTGGGTTGAGCGTTAACGGGCTCTCCCGGGCTGGTCTAATCCCATTTCAGGTTTCTTCAGCCGTTGCCACACTGCGACTTCACTCCACCGTCTTCTGCAGGCACTCTCAACAAGCACGCCCTTCTCTGTCAGTCCAGTTCGAAGTTACTACTCAGTATGTTTATTTTATCATAATTTGTTGATGGATTACTTATCCATCGTCTTAACCTGGTCTTCCCAGCGATGCCAGCCTTCAAAACGTTCCTTGATAATCTGCTTACCTTCGCCAGGATGCGGCAAACCGATCAGCTCGAGATCAGCGTCCACCATAATCCGCACGAGTTCGTGGAATTTTACCTTCGGCGCCCATCCTATCTTTTCTTTGGCTTTTGTCGGGTTCGCGAGCAAATAATCCACTTCGGTCGGGCGGAAGTAACGCGGATCGATCTCCACGTACCGCTTCCAGTCCAAATCCGCGTAGCCGAAAGCCTCATCCAGGAAGTCCCTGACGGAGTGCGACTCACCAGTGCCAATCACGTAGTCATCTGGCTCATCCTGCTGCAAAAGCATATGCATCGCCTCAACGAACTCAGGCGCGTAGCCCCAGTCGCGTTTCGCGTCCAGGTTGCCAAGGAATAGCTTATCCTGCTTGCCAGCTACGATGTCTGCCAACGCGCGGGTTATCTTGCGGGTAACAAAAGTTTCACCCCGCCTTGGCGACTCATGGTTAAACAAAATTCCATTGACCGTATACATGCCATAACCGGCGCGATAGTTCTCTACCATCCAATAGGCGTAAAGTTTAGCGGCGGCGTAGGGACTCTGCGGATGGAATGGCGTTTGCTCGGACTGTGGAGGCATGGCAGAGCCAAAAAGCTCGCTCGTAGAAGCCTGGTAAAAGCGCGTGCCCTTGCCAAGCCGGCGAACCGCCTCGAGCATGCGCGTGGTGCCCAATCCGGTCACATCCGCGGTGTACTCGGGCATATCAAAAGAAACCCTCACATGGCTTTGAGCTGCCAGATGATAGATTTCATCCGGTTTGGTATCGTAAATCACATCGCCAAGGCTGCCTGTCGCGCCCATGTCGCCATAATGCAAAAACAGCCTCGCGCTGCCGTTGATGATATGGGGGTCCTTATACAGGTGGTCAATGCGTTTCGTGTTGAAGGTGCTCGCCCGGCGGATGATGCCGTGGACTTCATAGCCCTTCGTCAACAGCATTTCTGCCAGGTACGATCCATCCTGCCCGGTGATGCCGGTAATGATTGCTTTCTTCATGTGCTACCTCTAATTGTTATTGAACAGTTAGTATACCGCAGCTGCCTCAATACAATCTAAACTCACTTTTCTCTTCGTCAAACACCCCGGGGTCAAGCACATGCGTTGTCGGCACAAAGTTCATGAACCCGCGAGTGATGACCAGGCTGTTGGTTTTAGCTCCGCCAGGAAAGAAACTTACCCCTTCCAGGACTGCTTTTGAGGTCGTCATAATCGGTGTCACCGCTGTCGCGCAGAAAATCAGGTTGTCTGCCGGAGCAAGATCGTCCTGTGTGTAAACCTCGCCCAATCTGACACCCATTTTTTTCAGCCGTTCTTCATCCGCTTGATCTTTCGGTTTCCATACAGCCTGCATCTTGCCGCCAAGCAGCTTGATCGCTGCTGCCGATATTACACCTTCTGGTGCCGCGCCAATCCCCATCACGGCATGCACGCCAACCCCTTTGAAGCAGCTAAAAACACTCGGCATCAAATCGCCATCCATAATGAGCCGAACTCTTGCGCCTGTCGATCGCAGCCTTCTGATTAATTCTTCGTTTCGCGGACGATCGAGCACTGTGATGGTGAGTTCACGGTAATCTCGTCGTTTTAGAGCCTTCGCCAGTCGCCTTACATTCTCTTCAGGAGAAAGGCTGATATCAACATAATCAGCCGCATCTTTCCCCACGCAAAGTTTATCCATGTAGGTGTCCGAAGCCTGAATCAATCCACCAGAAGGCGCGGCTGCCAATACGCACACTGCCCCAGAGTTCAGATTAGCAGTTGCATTGGTATTTTCGAGGGGGTCTACAGCAATATCTATGTTGACCTCTCCTTCGCCTATTTTCTCCCCAATAAACAGCATTGGCGCGTCATCGCGTTCGCCTTCACCAATTTTGATATTACTGGAAACCCCCGGAATGCGTCCGAGCGCGGTTCGCATGGCGTCCACGGCGGCTTTATCCGACAGGTACTTATCACCTTGCCCTGCCGCTCGCGCCGCGGCTATAGCAGCATTTTCGGTTACTTCCAATAATTGCCAGGACAGACTCTTGTAGATGTGTTGCAACTCAGTCGTGGTTTTCTTTACGGTCATATCTCTCCTTTTCTAACCTTGAACCCACAAAACACCTGTATTATACCCACCCTAACCCAAAAACACCGTCATTGTTACTAAACACTTCGACATTACACTTCGACATTAAAAAGTATTCTCATTTTGGTAGGTTATAATTTTCGTTTGGCTAGAATCAACTTTTTCACACGTAGGAGTGAACCATGAAAAAACGCAGTATCATTTTGTCAGTCAGCCTTGCCCTGATGATCGTCCTATCATCTTGCGCGAAGCTTGCTACGCCAGAAGATCAAACCCCTCCCACCTGAAAAGGTGAACAAACCTTGCTGGTCTGGGATCAGTTTTACCGGGATGAAGAGAGCAAGGTCATTGAGACCCTCAACGCTGAATTCGAAGCCGCCCATCCTGGCGTTAAGATCCAGCGCGAGGTCAAAGTGCTCGAGGATCTCAAGGCGACCGTAAAACTTGCCCTTACCAAAGCCGATGGTCCGGACGTTGCCCAGGTTAACCAGGGTCGCAACGACATGGGCGCTTTGGTTGAAGCCGGGTTATTATCGCCGCTGAACACTTACCTGGAAAAATATAACTGGAGCAGCGTCTTCTCCACCAGCGTTGCCAGCCGCAACAGTTTCACCGAAGATGGCAAAACCTTTGGCACGGGCAATCTTTACGGCGTCAGCCCAACCGCCGAAGTAGTGGGCGTTTTCTACAATAAAGATATCTTCAGGAAAAACGGTTGGGATGTCCCCACCACATTTGAAGACTTCGAAACCTTGCTCGCCGACATC
>JAYFQB010000101.1:0-5976 GCA_034927385.1 Anaerolineaceae bacterium
GACTTGATTTTTATGCTTTTCATGACCATCTTTAATGAAAATTGAGATAGCTACGCCAACCCGGATATCAAAGACATTCTCGTCCTTGCCACCATCCGGGGCGGTTTCTTTTTTCATGCTGTTGCCGTGTAAATCGAGGACATAAATCTGGTCGAAGGTTCCCATGAGGCTTTGGCGCATCCCGCGAAAAGTCGGGTTATCAAGCCAGGCGTGGTTGGTGATTATGGCAACGATGCCCCTGCCGGCTTTCTGGATTTTCCATTGGGCAAACCGCAGAAACTTGACATAATCATCTTGGAGCATTTTTAAATTTCGTTCTAATAGAGGAGCTTCATCTAATTTGTAATAACTCTGTGCCCCGTTGAGGTCTGTCTTAAGCAACTTATTAGTCCAATCGTTGGAGTTTTCAGAATTCCCCGAATAAGGCGGATTGCCGATTATCACAAGGATCGATTCATTTTTCACCAGCCTGGCTTTGTGGCTTTCTTCGCTGAGCGAATGCAGCCCCGGCAGTTCGGATTGCGCGATGGTTTTCATTTCGAGCGTGTTGGTCAGGTAGAGCTTAAAAGCGTCATCGCCGCTCATCTTATAACCAAGCGACTCAAGCAGGTAGGCAACTTTCATATGCCCGATGGCATAAGGCGCCATCATTAATTCAAACGCGTAAAAATTGGGCAGAATCTGGTCGCGGATGAAGCCTTCTCTGCCGCCCTCGCCATATTTGTTTCCATATTCCTCCACTGCCAGCTTGATGGCTTCAGCCGGGAAGGTGAGTGTGCCCGCAGCCGGGTCCAGCAGGGTGACACCTCTTGTTGCCAGCCCATCAGAGAGCCCAAACTCGGATTTTAGCAGCTCATGCACCGAGCGGACGATGTATTTGACAACTGGCTCAGGTGTGTAATACACACCACGTGCTTCGCGGGTGGCGGGGTCGTATTGGTTTAAGAAGGTTTCGTAAAAGTGAAGGATCGGGTCCTCGCCTTTGCCCTGCCGGTAATACTGTTCGAGAATGCTGTTGATATCGGAGGCGTTCAAAACAGCTGCGATGTCATCGATGATAACTTTAAGTTGGTCAGAAGGGTCTTCGAGGGAGATATAGCGAAAGACATCCCGCAAAATGCCAACGGTATGAGGGATATAGTCAAAAGCACGGCGGCGCGTGAAAGGCTCGCCTTCGGGAATGCGCGTGCGTGCGGCAAAGAGACCATAGGTTACGGTCTGAGCGTAGAGGTCGGCAAACGTTACAGGCGTAAGGCTGGGAATGAGGAACTTTTGGAATGCCTGAAAGTAGGTGTAGAGGCTGCCTTTTCTGGGAGCAAGCTCTTCCTGGAGCTCGTCGTGGATGATGTCACGCATGAAGCGCGTTCGCCTGGCGAGTTGGGTTGCAAGGCTCTCGGCGGTGAAGGTTTTTGGCAGCTTAAATTCAAAGAAAGTTTTGGCAAGCCGTTCAAAATCGGAAAGGTTTTCGAGGGTGGGGGTCTGCTTGAGCTTGGCTGTAAAATGACGCCCGATTGTTGCGGAATCGATTTGAATGCCGTCGCGAAAGAGCCGGAAATCGTAAAAATCAGTCAGGATGACATTAGGAAAGGTGGACGTATAGCGGTCAAATTGCTCCTGATGCCTGGGGTTATCAAGATCGCCGGGGAGCTTGGATTCGATATAACCAACAATGAAATTCTCGCCGTCCCAAACCCGAAAATCCGGGTTACCAGCTTCGGTGCGTTTGGGCAGTGTGGTGACCCTGGTCTTGCGTCCTTTTTCGAGGGGAAAATCAGAAAAAAGGGTTTCGACCGCGCCGTAATAGGAACTCTCTGTGCTATCCGGGCGCATCGTTTTTTCTGCGATGGTTTTCAGGTAGGTTGTTAGCACTGTTTTCATAAATCCCTCATCGAAGAATAAATAGGCGCGTCTGGCTAATTATACCCGTCAGGCATTGTTTCGCCTTTACTGATATCGAGGTATGCATCAAAGTTACCAAAATTTGGCAAGTTCATCGCAAGACGGATTTGATGTCCACCACGGGGGTGCCGTCGATTGCTTCCATGCCGCGCAGGCGCAGACGATTGCCCAACACTTCCAATACCTCAACCTGGTGAACACCAATTGGATTTGGGCGGTGAGGGGACCGCAGCCCAAAGACCCCCTTGGGCGGCAGTTGGTGGTTGCCGTGCGGCGGGAGTTTCAGAGGCCAACGCTGCGCGAGGTGCAGCCAGGTTAGGATGAGCAGCTCATCGCCCGCCTGGATGCCGTCCAACCCCTGAGCATATTCCGGTTCGAGCACGAGCCAGGCTTCCAGGTCGGTTCCCGCACCTTGCGGCGGGCACTTTTCCACCTGGGTCAGGTCTGATTCGATCCATCCAATGACTTTCAGTTGGTATTCTTCGGGCATAATTCTCCATTGATTTATTCTAATAATGCAATCATACCCCGTTAATGCCGCGTGAAATAATGTATAATCTCTGTATGGAAGATAACCAAAACCAGCCCATCCCCTTTAAACTTTTTTTACCCGGCATGTTGGTGCTCATCATCATCGGAGCGATCGGGATCGCGTTGATCCTGACGCTAACCTTGCCCACGATTGGTCCAAGGTGGTTATTCTTCTTCTTCGTGGTTATTCTGGTAACAGGGTTATTCCTGCCTTTCACCTGGTTTTTGAACCTGCGTTTTCCCTCAACCCCAGCCGCCCCGCCCCAGGTTCTCATCCGCCAGGCTGCCTGGTTTGGCATCTTTGCCGCGCTTATTCTCTGGCTGCGGATGGGGAGGGTGTTGACCTTGCCCATGGGGATTATCATGGCAGCCGCGCTGGTCCTGGTGGAGTTTCTGATCAGGCTTTGGGAACGCAGCCGCTGGAAACCTAACCCGCAAAGCAATTAATGATGGTTTCCCCGCGCGATATTCCCTCGGTAGATCAGATTCTTAAGCACCCACGCACCGAGCAGCTTTTGGGGCATTTTGGGCATGCCTGGACCGTTTCAGTCATCCGCGGATTGCAGGACGACCTGCGCCAAAAACTGCCCAACCTGGCTGAAATCCCCTCCGATGACGCGTTTATCGCCTCGCTCGAAGCCGAGCTGGAAAAGCAGTCCCAGCCTTCGCTCAGGTCTGTGATCAACGCAACCGGCGTGCTGCTGCATACTAATCTCGGGCGGGCGCCGCTTTCGCGCGAGGCACTCGCGGCTGTCGAAAGCGTCTCCAGCGGCTATTCCACCCTCGAATATGAGCTCGCCAAAGGCGCCCGTTCCAAGCGCGATGTGCACGCCAGCTCTCTGCTGACGCGCCTGACCGGCGGCGAAAGCGCCCTGGTGGTCAACAACAACGCCGCGGGGGTGCTCCTGGCGCTCAGCGCGTTGGCAAAAGGCAAAAATGTGGCAATCTCGCGCTCACAAATGGTGGAAATTGGCGGCGGTTTCCGCATCCCGGATGTGATGAAACAGTCCGGGGCGAAACTTATTGAAGTCGGAACCACCAACCGCACGCGTGTTGGAGATTTTGAGCAGGCAATCGCCGATGGCGCGAGCGTTCTGCTCGTGGCGCACCAGTCCAACTTTAAAATCATCGGCTTCACAGAAGAGCCTTCCCTTGAAGACCTTGCCAACCTTGCTCACAGGCACAACCTTCCCTTGATTGTGGACCTCGGATCCGGAGCGCTGTTGGATACCGCCAAATACGGTCTCACCCACGAGACTACCGTGCAGGAAACCCTTTCCAAAGGGGCGGATCTGGTCTGCTTCTCCGGAGATAAGCTTTTAGGCGGTCCCCAGTCCGGGATCCTGGTTGGGCAGAGCGTCCTACTCACGAAAATCCGCCGACACCCACTCTATCGGGCGATCCGCGCGGATAAGCTCTGCCTGGCGGCGCTTTCAGCCACCCTCGATCAATATCTCAGGGGCAAAGCTGAGATGGAAATACCGCTTTACCAGATGCTTTCACGCACGCCTGCCGACCTAAAAAACCAGGCGCGGAGCTGGATGGATCGACTCCAAACCGGCAGCATGCTGGATGGGCTTTCCACCGTCGGCGGCGGAAGCCTCCCCGGGGAGACCCTGCCCACCTGCTTGTTTGCCCTAAAAGTGAAATCACCCGCAAAATTTGCCGCGCGTCTGCGTGAATCAAATCCGCCTGTCATTGCCCGAGTTCAGGAAGACCTGCTGCTAATCGACCCGCGCACCGTCCTGCCCTGGCAGGAAGAGGCACTATTAAACGCCCTGAAAGCTATCCTCGATGATTGGAAGGAACCCTTATGAAACAAGAACTTGACGCAATCATGCAGAAATACGGCGCTGATTATTTATGGATCAGCGGTGCCGCCCAACACAACCCTAACATGGTTTATTTCACCGGAGATTGCCATGTTACCAACGCCGACCTGTTCTATATCCCCGGTCAGACGCCTATTCTGTTTCACGGCACGATGGAACGCGATGAAGCCGCGAAAACTGGCTATCAACTGATCAGCTACGCCAACTATCCGGTCCAGCAGTATTACCCCCAGGCTGAGAACGACCCTGCGGAGGCTTCTGCCCTGCGCTACAAGCAAATCCTGCAGGATGTGGGCATCACAAAAGGCAAAGTTTTCCTCTATGGCGTGTTCGAATTTGGGCCGTTTTTCGCCCTGATTTCTCGCTTGCAGCAGTTGCTGCCCGAGGTGACCTTTGCGGGCGACTCGCTTGACCTGATCATGCTCGAAGCCCGTTCCACCAAAAGCGATGAGGAAATCGAACGCATTCGCCGGATGGGCGTCATCACGACCTCTGTCGTCCAGAAAACACGCGACTTCCTGACCGGTCATAAGGTCGTGGATGAAACACTGATCAAGCCCGACGGTCAGCCTCTGACGGTTGGGGATGTTAAGGCGCTGATTAACCTCTGGCTGGCGGAAGCTGGCGCGGAGAACCCCGAAGCCACCATCTTCGCCATCGGTCGCGATGGAGGCGTGCCCCACAGCAGCGGAACCCCGTCTGACCCGATTAAATTGGGTCAGGCAATCGTCTACGACATCTTCCCATGCGAAGCTGGCGGCGGCTATTTCTATGACTTCACCCGAACCTGGTGCCTTGGGTACGCTCCTGAGGAAGTCCAAAAAGCTTACGAGCAGGTAAAAGAAGTCTACGACACCGTCGTTTCCGAGCTGGAAGTCGGGGTCAATCCCGCGCGCTATCAAGCCCGCACCTGCGAACTGTATGAAGCCATGGGTCACGAGACCATCCGCCAAAACCCCAAAATCGAATCCGGCTATATCCATGGGCTCGGGCACGGCGTTGGCTTAAATATCCACGAACGCCCCTTCACCGGTCTCGCGAACGACCCCACCAATCTGCTGAAAGTTGGCTCGGTGATGACCATTGAACCTGGCCTTTACTACCCTGAAAAAGGGTTCGGCATCCGCCTTGAAGATACCTGGTATGCCAAGCCCGACCATACTTTCGCCAAATTCGTTGATTTCCCGATGGACCTGGTGATCCCGATGAAAGGCGGCTAAGATGAAAAAGATTAACATGCGTATTTTAGGCATCGAAAGCTCCTGCGATGAAACCGCGGCTGCGGTTGTTGAAAACGGGAGGGTGATCGAGAGCAGCGTTATTGCCAGCCAGGTGGACCTGCACGCTCAGTTTGGCGGTGTGTATCCAGAGCTGGCATCGCGCGAACATGTAAAAGCCGTCTATGCGACTGTCAACGAAGCGTTGCAGCAAGCACACATGGGAATCACCGACCTGGACGGCATCGCTGTTACTCGCGGACCTGGTCTGGCTGGCTCTCTGGTTGTGGGGGTGAACCTTGCCAAAGGTCTCGCGCTTGCCGCCGACCGGCCTATTGGGGGAGTCAACCACCTCGAAGGGCACCTCTATTCAGCCTGGCTGTACGCAGCGGGCAGCAATCCCACGCCCGAACCCAAGTTCCCACTCGTGGCGCTTTTGGTTTCCGGCGGACATACGGAGCTGGTGCTCATGCGTGACCACCTGCAATACCAGATGC